>JAGOIF010000070.1 GCA_017995775.1 Aliarcobacter sp. | reverse complement strand
ATTAAAACTACAAATCCTATCAACAATTTTTTCATTTATGTTCCTTTTTCTTTAAAAACAAAAGCTTATCAAATAGTTGCTAAATTATCTTTAATAATTTAAAAAATTCACTTTTTCATCAATAAAATTATTGTTAAACTCTAAAATCTTTAATACTTTACCCTCTTCTATAGTATCTGCTTCACCTGAACTAATCATTAAAGAGTTACTTTCACATATTGGACTTATCATTCCAGAGCCATATTTATTATCTCTTGTAACTTCAAAAACTCCATTTATAACTCTTCCTAAAACAGCCTCTACCCTTCCATCTTTTACTCTAAATGCTTTTTTATTTTTACAAATTTTAAAATCATGATAAAAATATCTTTCACCTTGAATTTTTTTTGCTATTGGTAAAAGAAAAATATATGCATTTATAACTGCTGCCAAAGGATTTCCTGGTAGTGATAAAACAATAGATTTATTCAAATTTCCAAGCATCATAGCACGACCTGGTTTTAAATTAACTCCATGATAAGCAATATCTAATCCAGATTTAAAAAATGCTTCAGCTAAAAAATCAGCCTCACCCATAGATATTCCACCACTTGTAATAATTAAATCAAAATCCTCTAAACTCTTTATAAAATCTACAGATTTTTCAAAACTATCTGGAACAACTCCACAATAAGTAGCATCAAATGAGTTCTCTTTTAATAAAGCAATGATTGAACTTGCATTGCAGTTATAAATCTCATCTTCACTTGCACTTTCCCAAGGCTCTTTTAACTCATTTCCTGTTGATATAACAGCTATTTTAATTTTTCTATAAACTTCAATAGCATTTATTCCTTGAGAAGCTAAAAGTGCGATAGAAGAAGAGTTTATCTTCTCTCCTTTTTTTATAATTACATCACCCTCTTTTAACTCCTCGCCTTTAAATCTAATATTAGAATTTAATTTTAAATTTTTTGGAACTTCTACACTAAAACTATCTATTTGTATGCAATTTTCTATTGGAATTATTACTTCAACACAAGAAGGAACTTTAGCTCCTGTCATAATTTTATAACACTCACCAAAATCTAAATCTTTAAAATCTTTTTTATCACCAGCAAATATAGTATCAACTATTTTTAATACCTTTCCACTATCTTCAACTCTACAAGCAACTCCATCCATTGCTGAGTTATTAAAAGATGGAAGATTTTTTTTACAAATAATATCTTTACTAACAACTTTTCCTAAAGAGTCAAAAGTGTAGGCAACTTCTGTTTTTGAAATAGGGTTTGCTATCTCAAGGCTTTTTTTGCATGCTTCATCAAAATTTAAATATGTTAAACTCTTTTTCATATAAACTCCTTATTCAAAACTTCTTATCTGCTCATATTTTTTAAAAATCAGATTTACAACTTTATTTATAATCTCTTCTTCATAATTTTCATTAAAACTAAAACTTAAAGCATTTCTACTAATACTCTCTTCAAAACCCATAGCTTGAACAACTCTTGAAGGTTTTGACAAACCTAAACTACAACCTTCACCATTTGATAAAAATATATTTTCAAATGCTAAAGTTCTTATAATCTCTCTTGCTTTTATTCCTTTTAATGCTATATGAAATGAGTTATTTAATGTATTTTTATTATTTACAAAATAGTATAAATTATCTTTAAACTTATCTTCTAATTTTTTTATAAAAGTCTCTTTTATTTTAATATCTTTTTTTATCTTTTTATATGATTTAAAACAAGAATATATAGCTAAACTATCTGTAAATCCAATATTTAACTGCTCAAATCCATCATTAAATAGTAAAACTCCACTTAAAAAATATCCACAAAGTTTATAGTTATCAAAATATATAATATCACTATATTCACAAAAATCTGCACTTGCATTTGAGATAATTTTTGCATTTGTTAAAGTTTTTAAACTCTTTAAATCTGTTTTTAAAAACGTATCCATAACATATGATGAGATAAAAATATAGTCAAAATCTTCATCTTTTAACTTATCTAAACAAACAGTTCCATCTTTATTTAAATCCAAATAAGTAATTTCAAAACCTAATTTCTCATACATTTTACAAGCATCTATTAAAGCTTGTGATTCTCCTAGGCTAACTGCTATTTTTGAATTAAGTTCTAAAATAAGTCCTAAAAAACCCTCTTTTGAAAAGGAGAAGGTTTTTAATTTTTTAAAAGAGAAATAGTTCAAAAACTCTTTACAAAGATTTTCAAACTCAAAATTAGTAGATAAACTATCTAAAGAGTAGTTTTTATCTATATTTAAATCTAAAGGATTGTATTGTAAAAAGTTTAATCTAATCAACTTTTACTCTTGAACTATGCGTATAAATATTCATTTTATGCTCTCTTGCAAAACCAACTAATGTAACTCCGTGTGAAGAAGCAGCTTTAATACCTTCAAATGTAACAGCTGCTTTTGACACAACTATTGGAATTTTATGCATTACACACTTTACAACCATCTCATTTGATAACCTTCCAGTTACATATAAAATAGATTTTCTTATATCTTTTTTACTCATTGCTGCAAGCCCAACAACTTTATCAATAGCATTATGTCGTCCAATATCTTCAGCTTCAAATATAGTTTTATCTTCAAGAACAATTTGTGCTTTATGAACACAACCTGTCTCATCAAAGAGCTTTGAGGATTTATTAAATTCACTCATCTGTTTTAAAATTTGACTAGATTTTACTTGATAGTTTGTCTGCACAAAAGAGCAATCAAAACTTAAATCAGCATTTCCTGTAACTCCAACACAACATCCAGATGTTAAAGTTTTCTGTTTAAATAGATTTTCATAAGATATTGAAGAGATATCAGCCTCAACATAAACTTTCAAACCATCTTCGTCTATTTTCAATGATTTTATATCATCAACAGTAGAAATAACTGCTTCACTTAGTAAAAATCCAACTATATGAGCATCTTGATGCTCTTTTATAGTCATAACAGAGATTAGTTTTTCACCATTAAGATAAAAATCTATCTTCTCATCTTTTATTACAAAATCCTCAAAACTCTCATATTTATCTTCAAAAAATTTATCTACAATAACTTTTTTTGAGTTTGTTTTATCTTTTTTAAAAAAAGAGAGAGAGTTAACTCCCTCTTTCAAAAGAGCTGTCATCTTTTTGCCTTCTCTTTTTCTATATTAGCTAACACATCTGGAGCTAACTGTTCTAAATACTCTCTTGGATATTTTCCAGTAATCAAACCTTTTAAGTTACCTTTTACAGCAACTAAAGTTGAATATACAAAATCCATTAAGAAGAACATTATTAAAACACTTGCACCAAAATGAACATAAAGTAATGCTCTTTTAAACTGTATAAATTGAGCATTTGTATATGCATCTGGATGAATAAACCAAATTAAAAATCCACTAAATAGCAATCCTGCTCCCATCATCACAAACACAATAAAAATAATTCTTTGCATTGGTTTATAACTTCCTGGAAGAGTAATTTTAGCTATTAGACTATTTTTTGATAAGATTTTTAAATCCTTAAATGCAATTATGCTCATCAATAACCAAATAGGAAACCATATAAGTCCTGTAACTTCATGAGTACCTCTTAAAATATATGGAATAAAACCACCCTCGCTTCTTAAACTCCAAGTTATATTAAAACCTGTAATAATTAAAGCTAAGATAATGAATACATTTAACCAAATTATTGCTCTATGAACTAAAGAAAAAACTTCAACCTGATCATTTGGTCTTGTTATTTTTGCCTCTTTTCTACCACTTATTGTATACATTACACAAAAAATAGCAATTTCAGCAACAAAAACCCACCAAATATATAGTTGTCTTTCATTACTTGCTCTTATAATCTCAGGAGCAATAGCTTCATAGTTTGGTCCAAATGCTCTATTTACCATCTCTTTATAAGTAGAATCTGCTGGAGTTAAAATTCCATCAATATTTCCACCTGTTAAAACATGGATTGTGTACTTAATTAAGTATCCCCAATCCATTATCATAAAGAAATTAATAAATACAAATCCAACAACTCCAAGACCTAGAAGTGTAAAGATATATGCCCTATTTCTTTCAAAAAATGAGCTTTTTTCCATAAATTATTCCTTACCAACCATAAGAAGGAGTTGCAATTCCCTTTCCTTTGCTTGTAGCTCTATATGTTTTAATTAAAGCAACTTCATTTGCATCTCCTACAAGTAAGGCCTTAGTTGAACACATTGAAGCACACATAGGAACTTTTCCTTCACTAATTCTATTTTGTCCATATTTATGGAACTCTTCTGGAGTATTAGTCTCTAAAGGACCTCCTGCACACATCGTACATTTATCCATTTTACCTTTTGTACCAAAAGCACCATCTTGTGGGAACTGTGGAGCACCAAAAGGACAAGCAAAGAGACAATATCCACAACCAATACATTTGTCTTTGTCATGTAAAACAATTCCATCTGTTCTGATATAAAAACAATCTGTTGGACAAACTTGTTGACAAGGAGCATCATCACAATGCATACAAGCCATAGAAATAGAGAACTCTTTTCCTACAACACCCTCATTTACAGTTACAACTTTTCTTCTATTAACTCCAACTGGAACTTCGTGAGCCTCTTTACAAGCAACTACACATCCATTACAGTTAATGCAAAGATTTTCATCACAGTAAAACTTCATACTTGAAAAATTTATTTTATTACTCATGATTACTTCCTTTACGCTTTTTCTATTCTAACAAGTGAACATTTAGTTTCTGGACAAGATGTTTGCTGATCAAAACCATAACTTGTTACTTGTGTTGAGTTTTCACCCATTGCATATGGAGCTGTTTTATCTGGGTATCTATGTGTTAAATCTTCTCCACTCCACCATCCAGAGAAGTTTTGTGGTAAGAATACATTATTTTCAGCTACTCTTAGACTAACTTTACATTTAATCTTAATCTTTCTACCAGTTGTTCCATGAACCCACATCATTTGACCATGCTTAACACCTAATCTTGATGCAGTATTTGGATGTAACTCTCCATACATTTCAGGACTTAACTCAGCTAAATATTTACTAGCTCTTGTTTCTGTTCCTGTTCCCATATGCTCAACAACTCTTCCTGAAACAATATTAATTGGGAAATCATTTACCCAAACTTGTTTTTTCTGCTCAGATTCATATCTAACATCAACTCTAAAGTGATTAGCTTTATCTTTGATAGATGGATATTTTTCAACTAAATCTGGTCTAAATGAGTGTAAAGGTTCTCTATGTTTTGGAATTGGATCAGCAAAAGAAGGAACAATAGTCATAGCTCTTGCATTTCCATAAGGTACAAGTCCAGCAGCAAGTGCATACTTAACTAAAATTCCACTATCATCATTTTTCCAGTTCTTACCTTCAACTAATTTTTTCTCTTCTTCAGTTAAAGTAATTCCAGCTAATGCTTCGATATTTGCACCAGTAATTTCTGCATAACCACCTTTTACTTTAGAACCTTTTGGATAACTTCCATCAGCAGCAAGTAAACTCACTCCATCTTTTTCTAAACCAAAGTTTGCTCTAAATCCCATACCACCTTGAGATACTGGTAAAGTAGTGTTATATAATACAGGGCTTCCAGGGTGTGTTGTTGTCCAACATGGCCAAGGTAAACCATAATACTCTTTACTAAACTCTCCCGTTCCTTGAAGTGTTGTAGTATTAAACAGATGCCAATTTTCTTGTTGTTTTTTAATTCTTTCAGCAGTAACACCTGTCATACCAATTGTTTTTAATGCTCTTGCAATTTCATTTGTTGCATCTTCTGGCCATTGGAAATTATCTCCTTTACCCATTCCTGCAACTAATTCATTATAGAATCCCATTCTTTTTGCAAAATCAAATAAAATTTCATGGTCAACTCTAGCTTCATATAAAGGTTCAACAACTTTACTTCTCCATTGAACACTTCTTCCTGTGTTTACAACAGTTCCCGAAGTCTCTACTTGTGAAGCAGCTGGCAATAAGAATAAATTATCTGTTCTTGTTGTAATAACAGCAGCATCATTTACATAAGGATCAATAAATACAACTAATTCTAACTTGTCTAAAGCCTCTTTAATTCTTTTTACATCAGTTACAGTTGAAATACCATTTCCAATACAAACTAAAGCTTTGATTGTACTTCCACCATTATATTTTGCATTTTCTTCATGAATTACACCATCTGCAAATAGTGAAAGAGAGTTACCTTTTGCTTCCATTAGCTCTTTAGATTTAAATCTTCCTTTTAGCCACTCGTAATCAACTTTCCATTGTTTTGCAAAATATTTCCAAGAACCTTCAGCTAAACCATAATATCCTGGTAATGTATCAGATAAACATCCAACATCTGTTCCACCTTGAACATTGTCATGTCCTCTTAGAATATTACATCCACCACCTGGTTTTCCTACATTTCCTAATATTAATTGCATAATTGAACCAAGTCTTGTATTAGAAGAACCAACAGTATGTTGAGTCCATCCTTGATTCCAAATTAAACATCCAGGATCTGCACTAGCTAGTAGTGTTGCAGCTTGAATTAAATCTTCTTTTGGTAATCCTGTAATATTTTCAACATGCTCAGGAGTATATTGTTCACACTCATTAAAGATTTCTTGAACTCCATAAACTCTATCATTTAAATATTTTTCGTCATACCATTTATTTTCTTTGATTAATCTAATCATTCCATATAAAAATGCAACATCAGTTCCTGTTCTTATTCGACAGTATAAATCTGATTTAGCAGCAGTTTTTGTAAATCTAGGGTCAACAACAATGATTTTTGCACCATTTTGTTCTCTAGCTTTCAAAATATGTTGCATTGCAACTGGATGATTGTCAGCTGGATTAGCTCCAATTATAATAATAGCTTTAGAATTATGCATATCTCCTAAGTGATTTGTCATAGCTCCATATCCAAATGTATTTGCCACACCGGCAACTGTTGGACTATGTCAAATTCTAGCTTGGTGATCTATATTATTTGTTCCAAACATTGAAACAAATTTTTTAATATAATATCCTTGCTCATTACTAGTTTTTGCTGAACCTAAGAACATAACTGAATCTGGTCCAAATTTTTCTCTTAGCTCCATTAATTTATTAGTTACTTTTGTCATAGCATCATCCCATGATACTCTATTCCATTTTCCAGCAACTTTTTCTATTGGATACTGTAATCTATTTGTTGATCTGATTTTATCAATCATATCAGCACCTTTACAACAGTGTCCTCCTCTACTAATTGGGTGATCTTGAGCTACCTCTTGTCTAACCCAAACACCATTATGAACTTCAGCAACTACTCCACAACCTACTGAGCAATGCGTACAAATAGATTTTATAAGTTTTGAACCAGGAAATGGATTTCTAACCTCTTCCTCTGTTGCATCTCTTAAAACTTTATTTGTACTTGCAAAAGCAGATGTAGTAGTTATAGCAGTCGCTAGTGAAGCCATTTTAAGAAATGTTCTTCTACCAAAGCTATTTGCTCCCATACTATCCTCCTTTTAAATTTTTATACTAGTTTGCAGCTCTATAAAACTCTTCCCAAGCTGCTGATTTTTTATATAAAATCTCTTTTTTAGTTGATCTTCCCACAACTACACCGTTACCGTTGTTGCTATTTGCTCCTCTATCTTGATTAGGAGATGTTGCTGCTGTTGCAACCACACTTCCAGCTAAAACAGTAGCAGCTATACCAGCTCTTTTGATAAATTGTCTTCTTTGTGCTAATTCATCTGCCATGATAACTCCTTTCTTTAATTCAGGGTAAAAGCCCCTCTAAAAACTCTAATAAGTTTTTAGAGCGACTTTTATAAAAAAACTAAAGCTCTAAATAACCCTTTTCAAAGCCATAAAAACTCTCTAAAATAAACCCAACATTAGAATAAATATCTGACTTTGTAGAGATTAACTTATAAAACAACTTATCTAAATATGGATTTAAAACTTCAACAAAAAGTTCTTTTTGTAAATCCTCTTTTATCTCATTATTTAACTGTTTTTCAAGTAAATAAGCACTTAAAGTAAAGGTAAAACCAAAATGATCTTCTTGTGCTGTAAATGAATTTTCATCTCTTCTTATTTTTGTTTTTCCAAGAATATCTTTTACTTTTAATTGCATTATCCCACCTTCTCTTTGCTCATGATACCATGAGATAGAAAGGGGAATAAACTCTCCGAATGGAATTAAAAATAGATCTTGATATTGTCTAAAAATTTCTTCTTTTCCTCTTTGTGAAATGATTTTTATAATATTTTTAGCTGATTCTTCTACAACTGGACTAAATGAGTTTTCACTTAATATCTCAAGATTTTTTAAAATCTCTTCCTGTTTTGTTTTCGTGTACTCTTCAACAAAAAATAGAGATAGAAGATTATAAACAAAAAGTCTAGCTTGATTAATTTGAATATTTTGCATTATTATTTAACTCCTCAATTATCATAACTTTTGGTTTACAATTTGAACAACAATATAAGCTTCTAACTTTTGCAGGGCTTTGTTTTGCAAATATTGGTTCCATTTTAGAAGCAATCTTTTCTATTGCTTTTGTAGTTGCAAATTCAACTCCACACTCAACGCAAGCAAAAAGTTTATCTTGTGCTAAAATATTCTCTTTAAACCAAGTTGGATTCAGCTCCATTTCATCATAAACTATAGTTAAACAGTCAGTTTCTGGACATACAGCTTCACAATATCCACAAGCTGTACATAAAGATGGATTTACTCTTAATGTAAAATCTGATTCGTTTGCAAATAAAGCATCAACATTACAAGCTCCAACACAAGATAAACAAAGTGTACAATTTGCTTCATTTACCAATACTCTTCCATAATGAATATTTGGACCTGTTTTAACAACTCCTAAATCATCATTTCCAACAATTTTTTGAAGCCTTTGAGAAAAAACTTCTCTTTTTTTCATATCATTTTGATTAAAGTTATAGTAAGAGTTCTCTATAAACTCCTGTTTTTGTAAGGCATCATTCAACTCTTCTTCATTTGATACTAAATAAACAGCTATTTTCCCATATTTTTTCAAATATATCTCATTTACGATTCTAATACTCTCTAATGTTCCTTTTGATATATCACCTGAAAAATATATCAAAGAAGAACCACTTACTTGAAGATAAGTTAAAAGCATAGTTTCATCAAAAATATCTCCAATAATACAAAGTGGTAAAACATCCTCTTTTAAATCTACATTTATATTTTCAATATTTGCTTTTGAAGATATTATTAAAGGTTTTGTATCTTTATAAAACAAAGATATTTCGTATAAAGAGTCTCTTGAAGTATTAGCACTATTTAAAGAGCCACTTGGACAAACACTCACACACTCTCCACATGTAATACAATCAACTAAAGAAAAAACTAATCTTCTATTTTGTTCATCTTTTGTAATAGCATTTGTAGGACAAACATCAGAACATTTTGAGCATATCTCATCTTTTCTTTCATGATACTGACAAATTGATTTATCATAAGTTATAGTTTTTTTGAAAGAAAAAGTAACTAAATTTTTTCTTACAATATCTAAAGTATTATCAACACCTAAAATATTTGGGTCATAAACACCCGCTCTTTTTTTCTCTAAATTTTCATTAAACCAAACTATTTGTGATGTTTTTAAAACAATATCTTTGTTTCCACCATCAACAACTACTTCAAAATTTCCAATAGAGTTTTTTATCTTTTTTATAAGTTTTGATTCAACTTTATAAAGTTCAAACTCCTCTTTCACTAAATTTTTAGAGAAACTATTAAACTCTTCTAAATTGTCATAAATTATCATTAAAGTATTAGATATTTCCAAACTTTGTGGAATATCTTGTGCAAAATCAAATTTTATTGAATTTAT
>JAGOIF010000069.1 GCA_017995775.1 Aliarcobacter sp. | reverse complement strand
CTATTTAATATTTTTTATATAATAATAAATAGCTTCTATCTCTTCTTCAACTAAAAAATATGTAGGCATTACATTTGCGTAATATATTAGTTTTTCACAAACCTCTTCTTTTTCAAACTTTTTATTTGGATTTTTTTTAGAGTTTATTTTTTCTGAAAAAATTGCATAATCAATATCTTTTATATTTGGTACACTTAAATTGCAATTATATATTTTTTTATCATGCTCTTGTTTGAAATCTATAATCTTTTTACCCTTTGCATCATCGCCATGACACGAATTGCACCCTATTCCTCTTGGATTATTATAAAGCATTTTTCCATATTCGAATTTTGTAATAAATGAGTTATTAATATCAAGAGGATTTAACATATTTTCTGTTGCTGTTGTTGTTTCTTGAGCTAGTAAATTTATATTTATTAATAAAAAGATTGTAAGTAAAAATTTCATTTATAAACCTAATTCTTTTTGATTTTTTAAAAACCAATAAAAGCTAAACATCAATCCAGGTGTTTTTGCTTTTGATTCATCAAAAATCAACTCATCGCATTGTTCAAGAGGTAAAAAATGAAGTTCGATTTGTTCATCATTTATTCCACCACCTTGATGAATTTTCATAGATTCATTGATTTTTGCAAAAAATAGATGTTGGCAACCACCACTTATTCCTACATTTGTAAAAAATGAAGTAACTTTTTGAATATCTTCTATCTTAACTTCATAACCACACTCTTCATCTATTTCTTCTTTTGCAATTTGTACTAAGGAAACGTCCTTATCAACTAAACCTGCACATAATTCATAGGTATATGTTTTTGTTTTATCATTTAAATAAACAGGTGCACGAAATTGTTTTACAAGTAAAAAAGCTTTTTTTTCTTCGTGGTACAAAAGTACAGCCACACTATCATGACTTTTTACTGCTTCCCAAGTCTTATCTTTTCCATTTTGATTAAAAGTTACTTTTACTGGATGTATAAATTTTGTATCACTTAATTCGCTAGTTTTGAAATTTTCTATTATATTTATCATTTATATTCTTTTTTATATTTTTTATATTTTAACAAAAGTAATATTCATTTTACTTTTATATCTTTTTTTTATTTAATATTGGTGAAAAATCAATTGTAAATACTGTTTGCTCATTTATTTTTGATTCTAAAAATAAAGGTAATGCATACTCTTCACAAACTCTTTTTACAATATCTAAACCTATTCCAAAACCACCTTCTATATTATTTCCTCGTTTATATCTTTTAAATATCATTTTTTGTTCATCAGAACTTATTCCTATTCCAAAATCTTTTACTTTTAAGATATTATTTTCTAAATTAATCTCAATAATTGAATTTTTATGGGAATATTTTATAGAATTAGAAATTAGATTATTTACTAATTTTTGTGTTTTTGTTCTATCCATTTTAATAGAACAATCTTCAAGATTTGAATTAATTTGAATATTTTTTGTAATTGAAATATCATTAAAAAAATCTACACTTTCACTAATTAAATCTTTTAAATCAAACTCTTCAAAAACATCTTCATTTAATTCATTAAAAGCTGAGAAATGAATATCATTATATATTTGAGAGATTTGTTTACTACTGCTTAAAATATATTTCATCATTTTTTGAGGATTTTTACCATTTTTTAACATAGACACAGAAGTCATCAAAACAGTTATTGGAGTATTTAATTCATGGGCTGAATCTTTAATAAACTTATCCATAGAATCAACTCTTTTTCTTGCAGGATTTAATAAAATTCTTGATAATAAATATCCAATGCAAGCAATAAAAATGGAACTAATTATTAGTTTTACTAAAATTAACATCTTTATTTTATTTTTATCTTCTAAAACTTGAGAGCTTTGGACTACTATATATTTTATAGGAATATTTTCCTCTTGTAATTGCTCTATATTGTAGTGATATAAATTATCTTCATAATTTTTTTTAGAATAATCAATATTTGAGTTATCATCTAAATATGAAAAAATTATATTTTTATTTTCATCCAAAAGAGCATATTTTATATTTTCTTTTGAATACTCTTTTGCAATAAATTCTTTTTTCTTCATGTATTTATCTAAAATATCAGTTTTTATTTGCATTGATACGTTTCTTAGTTCCATATTGCAGTTATTTTGAACCATTTTTAATTCGTTTGCATAATAAATATATAAAATTATACTAACTAAAAAGATTGTTGAACTCACATAAATAAATAAAAATCTAATTAACGCTTTCTTCTCATCTTTATTCAAATCTATATCCTATTGCTCTTATTGTCGTGATTTTTTCTTTTCCTATTATTTCTCTTATATTTTTAATATAAACTCTAATAGTAGCATCCGTAGGCATCTCATCATAAGCCCAAATATTTTGAAGTAATTCTTCACTTGAGATTACCCTACTTTTATGATTACAAAAATATTTTAGAATATCTCTTTCTTTTAAAGCTATGTTTATTATTTTATCATTTTTGAAAATTTGACAAGTTTGTGGTTCAAAAAAAAGATTATCATCTATTTTTATTTTATTATCCTGCTCTATAAAGAATTGTCTACAAAGTTTTTGTATTCTTTGATCTAATTCTTCTAAATCAAAAGGCTTTTTTATATAATCATCAACACCATTTTCAAATGATTCTTTTAAATGTTTTGTATCTTGGTATGCTGTTAAGATTATGGCTGGTGTATTGTTTTTGTAATCTTTTCTTATTGTTTTTAAAACATCAATTCCACTAAGTATTGGAGTATTAATATCCAAAAGTGCCATATCATATTTTTTTTCAATCAAAGATTCTAGGGCATCTTGACCATTTGTACATAAAGTAACTTCATAACCTTTGTCTTCAAGATGTTCATTTAATAAATCACTTAATGCAACATCATCTTCTAATAATAAAATTTTCATTTAAATCCTAATAAATGGGAATATTCAATAATTATTGTATTCAATTTTTGTTTACAATGTGTGTATGCCTTAGATTCTCAAGCTATTTTATAAGCTTAAAAAATTTCAATACTTTTCCTTGTATTAGCACATATAAAACAGAACAAAATAAGGCAAGTATTGTTCCATAGAGTATTCCAATTTTAGAGTAAGAAAAATAAACAATAAGTGAGTAAATAACAACAGAACTTAATCCAAAAGGTGTATTTTTAATAATAGTTCTAGCTTGTAAATTACTATGCCTAAAATGAATAATCAGCATAAGAGGTAAAAGAACAGTTGGAAATGATGAGAATATTCCAGCGATATTTGAAGGTACATATTTTGGTAAACTTGAAACCACTAAAAATATAAAAATGGTTAAAATAGATCTAAATAATATATCATTTACAGATGTTTTTATTTTCTTATCAATTGAAAAATTCTCTTTTTTAGCAAAATAAATAGTAGCAATTAGCATTAAAACAATCACAATAAATGGGGTAAAAAATACATGAGGAGGAACATAAGCTAGAATAAATGCAATAACTAAATATGAAATAAATGATATTAATAAACTTAAGAATATCTCAAATTTACCCTTGTAAAAAGTACTAATATAATAACCAATAGAAAAAGCAAGTGCAGCAAAAAGACCATGAATATTATACAAAGCAACTTTTGTTACATAATCAACGCCATTTTCTATTGCAAAAAAAATCAAAGTAATTGAACTTCCTAAAGGAAGCCCTGATAATATCCCAGAGATTTTAGGACTGAGTTTTTCAGCGACAAAACTAAGAGTTAATACAAGCACTACAACAGATATTGATTTTATGATTAGAAGTTCTATAATTCATCCTTTAAATAAAGGATGAATTATATATTAATTATTTAAAAATTATAGAAGAGTTATTGAGTATTTTAGTTTTATCTAAAATTATCAAATACTAAAGGAGCTTTTAATTCCAAAGTTTTAAGATGTTTCATTATAGTTTGTAAATCATCAATGTTTTTTCCAGTAACTCTAATCTCGTCACCTTGATTAACAGCACTTACTTTTAATTTTAAACTTTTGATTTCATTTTGTATAATTTTTGCTTCATCTTTTTCTATTGTATCTACTACTTTATAAGAATATTTTCTATTTCCACCGCTTGAATCTTCTTTTTTTAATTCTTCTAAAGAGTTAATAGAAATACCTCTTTTATTCATTTTAGAGATTAAAACATCTCTCATTGCATCTATTTTATTATCACTTGAAGTAACTAATGTTAAAGTTTTAGCACCTACATTTAAATCTATTTCTTTTGAAATACCTTTAAAATCATATCTAGTATCTATCTCTTTTTGAGCTTGAATAACTGCATTTTTCATCTCTTGCAAATCTAATTTTGCAGAAATGTCAAATTGATGTTCTTTTACTGCCATTAATATCCTTTTTGTACTTTATTATAATTTATATTGTAATTATGATTCTATCATTATTTTATGAAGCTTTCGGTAAAACAAGATTTAAAAATACTCCAACAATTGCTCCAAGACCAATTCCAGCAAAAGGAACTCCACCAAAATTAAAAGTCATACCACCAATTGAAAACACTAAAATCATAGAAACGATAGCCATATTTCTAGGACATGAAAAATCTGTATTAGATTTAGCAAGGGTACTAATACCCAAAGTTGCGATTATTCCAAAAAGTAATAACATAATTCCACCCATTACAGGAACAGGAATAGTTGCTAAAATTGCTCCAAGTTTTCCAATAAATGCTAAAAGCATTGCACAAATTGCAGCCCAAGTCATAATTGCAGGGTTATATGCTTTTGTAACAGTAACAGCACCTGTTACTTCTGAATATGTAGTATTAGGAGGTCCTCCCAAAAGTGATGCCACAGACGTTGCAAGACCATCTCCTAAAAGTGTATTTTTTAACCCTGGCTTTTTTAAATAATTTTCTTTAGTTACATTTGAAATAGCTAAAATATCACCTATATGCTCAATAGCAGGAGCAATTGCAATTGGTAAAATAAATACAATAGCTTGCCAGTTAAACTCAGGAGCTGTAAAATTAGGAATTGAAAACCAAGATGCTTTTTCAATACTTGAAAAATCAATAATTCCAAAATATAAAGAGACTAAATATCCAGCAATTATTCCTAGTAAAATAGGAATCAGTTTAAATATACCTTTTCCAAGCAAAGAAACAAATATAGTAACAATCAAAGCAATCATTGATATTATAATAGCTTCTTCAAATGGTACTAAAATAATTGCACCATCCCCTGTTTTTCCCATAGCCATATTAACTGCAACTGGAGATAAAATTAGTCCAATAGACATAATAACAGGACCCACAACTACACTTGGAAGTAATTTATGTAAAAAATTATCACCTTTTAATCTAACTAAAAAACTCAAAGCAACATATAAAAATCCAGATGCAACCAATCCTGACATTGTTGCTGCAATTCCCCAAGTTGCAACTCCATAAGAAATAGGTGCAATAAAAGCAAAAGATGATGCTAAAAAAATAGGAGGAACTGCACTTCTATTTACAAACTGAAAAACTAAAGTTCCAATTCCTGCTGTAAATAATGCAACATTTGGATCAAGTCCCGTTAAAATTGGCACTAAAACAAGTGCACCAAAAGCTACAAATAAAAATTGTAAGCCAAGAATTGAATCTTTAAATCTAAAATTATAATCTGTTGGTTTCATAAATACCTTTACTTTTTATATAAAAATAATAATATCTAATAAAGAGTTAATATAATTTAAATTTATAGATAATTTATAAGCAATTTTTGAGTAATATAATATTTTAAAAGGATTAAAAATGTATAAAGAAAGTACAAATGTAGTTGTAAAACATCTAGTTAATAGATTAAGAGATATAAAAACAGCATCTAATGAATTTAGAATGACAATAGAAGAGATTTCAAGAATTATTGCTTCAGAAGCATTAAATGATTTTGAAACTGTATCTCAAAATATTAATACATGGCAAGGACATCTTGATGTTGAAATGATTGAAGTTCAAAAACTTGTTTTAGTTCCTATTTTAAGAGCTGGTGAGCCAATGCTTACAGGTATTTTAAAAACATTACCATATGCAAGAAGTGGTTTTTTAGCTATGAAAAGAGATGAGCATACATCACTTAGCAAACTATTTTATGAAAATATTCCAAACTTAGAAGACAAAACTGTTTTATTATTAGACCCAATGGTTGCAACTGGAGGATCACTAATAGATGCAATTACTTATTTAAAAACAAAAAATCCTAAGAGAATCATCTCTTTAAATGTAATTGGTTCACCATTTGGAGTGCAAAAAGTTCAAGAAGCACACTTTGATGTTGATATATTTATTGCACAAATAGATGAAAAATTAGATGAAAATAATTATATTATTCCAGGTCTTGGAGATGCGGGAGATAGAGCATTTAATACTCATTAAAAAGTTTTAGCTTTATTTAAAGCTAAACTTCTTTAATAAATTCAGACAAAATCAAATGGGTCATTGTGTTTATAAACAAAACCTAATTTTGATATTTTTGAACCATCAATAATTCTATTTAGAAACTCTTCATTATTTGAAAATATCGGTTTCTCAAAATCATATTTTTTTGAATTAAAGCCATATAAATCTTCTTTTGTGGGATGTTCTTTTGAACATAGATTAAAAATTCCATTTAAATTATTATCAATTGCATATTTTGTAGCACTTATAACATCATTTCTATGAACAAAATTTATTTTTATTTTAGGATACTCAACTAATTTAGCACTAAATCGTCTACCTGAAATTCTATTTGCTCCAACAAGTGCAGAAACTCTGAAAATAATGTCACTTCTATTTTCTATTAATTTCTCAGCATCATAAACAATCTTTGAACTTGAACTATTTATTTCAAAATCTTCATTAAAAAAACCTTCAATATCTGGGTAAATTGAAGTTGAACTAATAAAAATGATTTTTTCTATATTTTTTATTTTTTTATGACAATAAATTTTGTCTAAAAACCCTAAATAATCATCAAATTTTGATGGAGGAAAGTTTATAAAAAGATAATTAGTTTCAAGAAGTTCATCTAAAAAATTTAGATTATTTTCATTTAAAATATATGAAGAGAATCCTTCTTCTTCGTACATTTTAAGTTTTTCTTCATTTCTTGATGTTACTTTTATTTTATAAGTTGATTTAAGAACTTTTGCAAGCTCTAATCCTAACCATCCAGCACCTAAGATTGTAAAAGTTTTCATTTATCTTCACTTTTTAATATTCCAAAACATAATAAAAGCCAAGCAACGATAAGTAAGCTTCCTCCAATAGGAGTAATAGCACCTAAAATTGGCATATTTAAAATTGCTAGTAAATACAATGAGAAAGAAAAAATAATCATACCTATTAAAATAAGCCATAAAGAAATAAATATTCTTTTCGAATTAGGTTTTAGTGCATATATAAATGTTGCAATAAAAAGACCTAAAGTATTATAAAAATGGTATTGCACACCTGTATTATAAACTTTTAACATTGATTCATCAAGAATCGATTTTAACGCATGAGCACCAAAAGCTCCTAAAGAAATAGCTAATGCCATCATAAATGCAGCAATAGCTAAGAATATTTTAATTTTATTATTTAATATCATATACTTCCAAATTTATTAGAGTTTATTAAAATATATTTTATTTTTTTAATTTCTCTTTATCTTTTAAAGATTTCTTTTTAGAGAAACCTGAACCTTTTTTCTCTTTTTTTTCTAATTCTAAATTATTAATTAAGCTTCTAAAATCTATAGATTCTTTATTCATTTTAGCAAAACAAGTTGCAATTACAGCTATTGTATTTGGAACTTGTTTTTTCTTTTTATAAGCTTGAATATTTTTTTCACTAACTTTAATTATTTCTGTAAATTTTGGAATACTAAGTTCCGAATCTAAAAGCAATTTTTTAAAATCTATAAAAGTCATCTATACATCCAATTTTATTTTAAAAGATTATACATAAAAATTTCTAATTAGCTATTTAACATCTACTTCCCAAAAAAAATCAATCCATTGGTTTGCTTCTTTAATATAATAATCAGGTTTTAAAACAGCTGTTTTTTTATAAAATAAAGTCGCTAATCGAAACTCAACATTAGGAAATTTTTCATTTAAAACTTTTAAAATCTCTCTTATAGTTTCACCAGAATCTACAATATCATCAACTATTAAAACTTTTTTAGCATGGGAAACATCTGGAATATTAAAAATATTAAAAGTATCTAATTTTAAATCACCTTCATAATGAATTGAATTTAAAGTATATAAGTTTCTCATATCCATAGCTTGTGACATTAAATGAGCCAATGTTAATCCACCACGTGCAACTGCAAGTAAAATTTCTGGTTCAAAATCTCTACATTTATCAACTAATAATTGTGTATCTTTTACAAATAAATCATAACTATAATATAGTTTTTCCAAAATAAATCCTTTTTATAAAATAAATGCTAATGCACTAATGAATGTAATAACTAAAATTCCAATATTTAAATCTTGAAATTCTCTTTTTGCTATTTTAATTATTGTATAAATTAAAAATCCAGCAGCGATTCCATTTGTAATTGAAAAAGTTAAAGGCATTAAAATAACAATCAAGAAAGCTCCTGCACTTGTAGCTAAATCAGAATCTTCAAAATTAATCTTACCAAGTTCCGTAAACATCAACACACCAACTACAACTAAAACAGGATAAATTGCATTTGAGGGAATTGATTTAAACAAAGGTAACATAAATAAAGTTGTAACAAAAAACAAAGCAGTAAAAACTGCAGTTAATCCAGTTCTTCCACCCTCTTCTACTCCTGCTGCACTTTCAACAAATGCAGTTGTAGTTGAAACTCCAATCAAACTTCCAGCAACAGTAGCAATTGCATCTGCTTCTAGTGTCTTTTGTAATGATTTATCATCTTTATTATTCTCTTGAAATAAATTTGCTCTAGTACCTACTCCTGTTAAAGTACCTAAGGTATCAAACATATCTGTAATTAAAAAAGTAATAATTACAGGTAATAAAGATAAAGATAAAGCACTTACAATATCAAGATGTAAAAAAATTGAAGAAATAGATGAAGGAGTAGAGAAAAATGTTTGTGGAGTCTCATTTAATGAAAATATCCAAGCAACAATAGAAGTAATTCCAATAGATATAATAAAAGCACCTTTTAATCTATACGCATATAAACTAAAAGATAATACTAATCCTAAAACACCTAATAAAACATTTGAATTAGAAAAATCACCAATTGAAACTAATGTTGCATCATTGGAAACTATCATTCCCATTTGTTTCAAACCAACAAAAGCAATAAAAGATCCAATTCCAGCACTTATAGCACGTCTTAAATTCATAGGAATAGAAGTCATAATCCAAATTCTAAAATCTGTTAATGAAAGTGCTACAAATAAAACACCAGATAAGAATACAATTCCTAAAGCTGTTTCCCAAGGTATTTTCATACCTAAAACTAAACCATAAGAAAAATATGCATTTAATCCCATTCCAACACTCATAGCAATTGGGGTATTTGACCATAGTGCAGAAAAAAGAGTCGCTAATATTGTAATTAATGCCGTTGCAGTTATAACAGCATCCATAGGAAGGCCAGCATCAGATAGAATAAATCCATTAACCGGAACTATATACATCATAGTTAAAAATGTAGTAAAACCAGCATAAAACTCTTTTGAAACAGTTGTATCACGCTCTTTTAATTTAAAAAAGTTCATGGACTTTTCCTTAATTTAAAAATAAGCATTAATTGTACAAAAATTACATATAAATTTTAATAAAATGAAGATAAAAAAAGTAATAAGTGGTGCTCACAATCGGAGTTGAACCGATAACCTCTTCCTTACCATGGAATTGCTCTACCATTGGAGCTATGCAAGCTTTGTAAGGATG
>JAGOIF010000188.1:1923-3086 GCA_017995775.1 Aliarcobacter sp. | reverse complement strand
ATGTGAAACAAATTTGGATATTCCTAATTTAGCAAGACAAGAAGATATGAGCGTTTCTTCTTTTCATACTCATTTTAAAAAAGTAACTTCCCACACACCTTTACAATATATTAAAAAAATTCGATTAAATAAAGCAAAAGATTTAATAGCTAAACACAATTATCAAGTTGTTGATGCTGCTTATGAAATGGGTTATGATAGTGCTTCACAGTTTAGTAGAGATTTTAAGAGTTATTTTGGATATCCTCCAAAAGATGTAAAACCATCTTTTGAAGAACAAAGTAGTGTTATTTCATAGACATTGTTAAAATAGTTGCCACTTTATCAAGAGTGATATTTGCATTTTCACCCATTGCTGTGTAACCATTTTTTGTTAAGGCAGCGCTTACATTTGAAATTACTTTATCATCAATCTCATAAGCACTTAATTTTGTAGGAACGCCTACTTTATTATATACAGCTTCTATTGCTTTAATTACTGCTTTATTATCATTTTGTATTCCAAATACATTTTTACCTAATTGCGCGATTTTTTCTTTTTTATCTTCATTCATTACTTCTAAAAGATAAGGTTGAACAACAGCTAATGATCTTGCATGGTCAAGATTATAATATGCAGTTAATTCATGTCCAATAAGATGTGTTGACCAATCTTGTGGAACACCTGCACCTATTTGGAAGTTTAATGCTTGGTTTGCAATATGCATTAAATTTTCTAACCATGTATAAGTTCTTCTGTTTTCCCATGTATCTGCTAATTTTACTAAACCTCTAAATAAAGTTTCAGCATAACCATCATTTACTAAAGCAGTTGTTGGATGTGTTAAATATTGCTCAGATGTATGAACAAAAGCATCTACTAAACCATTTCCTAGTTGTCTATCACTTAATGTTGCCATTACACTTGGATCCATAATTGCAAATTGTGGATATGAATAATTTGAGAAATACATTCTTTTTTCATCAGTTTGTTTTTTTGAAAGAACAGTTAAATTATTTGATTCACTTCCTGTTGCTGCTAAAGTTAATACAACACCAAGTGGTAAAGCTTTTTCAACCTCTTTTGTTCCATCTAAAAAATCCCAACCATCACCATCATAAAGTGAAGCTGCTGCTAAATATTTACAACCATCAATAACAGAACCACCACCAACTGCAAGAAT
>JAGOIF010000188.1:0-1823 GCA_017995775.1 Aliarcobacter sp. | reverse complement strand
ATTTGTGAAACTTTATCTAAAGTAATATTTCCATTTTCCCCAAGTGCTGTCATTCCATGTTTTTCAAGAGAACTTGTTACATTTTTTATTACTTTATCATCTGTTTTATAAGCACTTAGTTTTGTAGGAACTCCAATACTTTGGTACATATATTCAATTGCTTCGATTACCATTTCATAATTTTGAGGCATATTGAAAACTTCTTTTCCCATTAAAGTTAATTTTTCTTTTTTATCTTCTATCATCACTCTTAAAAGATATGGTTGAACAACTGCTAAACTTTGTGCATGATCAAGTCCGTAAAATGCTGTAAGTTCATGTCCTATCATATGTGTTGCCCAATCTTGTGGAACACCTGAACCTATGAAACCATTTAGTGCTTGATTTGCTAAAAGCATAAGATTTTCTTGCCATAAAGCTGTTTTTCTATTTTGCCAATCTTGAGCTAAAATATGTAAACCTTTTAAAATAGTTTGTGAGTAACCATCATGTAAAAGTGAGCTATTTGGATATGTTAAATATTGCTCACATGTATGAACAAAAGCATCAACTAAACCATTTGCTAGTTGTCTATCATCTAAAGTACTCATTACACTTGGGTCTAAAACTGCAAATTTTGGATAAACCAAAGGTGAGCCAAAATATCTTTTTTCGTTTGTTGATTTTTTTGAAATAACAGCAGTTGCATTTGATTCACTTCCTGTTGCTGGAAGAGTTAAAATAGCTCCTAAAGGAAGAGCTTTTTGCACTTGTTTTGAACCATCTAAAAAATCCCAAGCATCACCATCATAAAGTGCAGCTGCTACTAAATATTTACTTCCATCAATAACAGAACCACCACCAACTGCTAAAACGAAATCTATTTTTTCATCTTTAATAATTTTTACTGCTTTATTTAAAGTTTCATAAGATGGGTTTGGTTCAACTCCACTAAATTCTAACCAAGTATATCCCTCAAGTGCTGTTTTTACTTGATCGTAAACTCCATTTTTTTTGATACTTCCACCACCGTAAACAACCAATACTTTTAATTTTTTATCTATATAGTTAACTATTGAGCTAATTTTGTCACTTCCAAACTCTATTGCAGTTGGATTAAAATATGTATAATTCATGAAAAACCTTTATAATAATTTTGAAGCTTTATTATAGGATAATTAACATTTCTAAAGGATTACAATGATTAAAATCTGCTTGTTTATTTATTTTGCTGTTTTTATTTGGTCAGCTATTAATCCAAAAGATTACTTTACTTGGTTTTTAGAAGTAACTCCAGCAATGATTGCTTTGCTTATTTTGGTTTTTACTTATAATAAATTCAGATTCACACCTTTAGTTTATGCACTTATTTTGATTCATTGCATTATTTTAATGGTTGGTGGTCACTATACTTATGCCCAAGTTCCTGCCTTTGATTTTATAAAAGAATTTTTCAATCAAGATAGAAATAACTACGATAAATTAGGTCATATCGCCCAAGGTTTTATCCCAGCTATTATAGCCAGAGAGATAATTATTAGAAAAAATATTATAAGTATTAAAAGTTGGAGAAATTTCTTTATAGTTTCTTTTTGTTTGGCTTTGTCAGCTTTTTATGAGCTTGTAGAATGGTGGGTTGCTGTTTTCACAGGAGAAGGTGCAAATGATTTTTTAGGAACGCAAGGATATATTTGGGATACTCAAAGCGATATGTTTTGGGCTTTATTTGGATCTGTTTTAGCTTTGATTTTATTGCAAAATTATCACAATAAAGAATTAGCCAATCTTAAAAAAGAGAAAAAATAAATTTATTTTTCCTCTTTTTTTAAAGTATAAATAGAATT
>JAGOIF010000068.1 GCA_017995775.1 Aliarcobacter sp. | reverse complement strand
AAATAAAAAGTTTGAAAAAGAAGAGGTTTGTGAAAAACTAATATATTACGCAAATGTAATGCCTACATATTTTTTAGTTGAAGAAGAGATAGAAGCTATTTATTATTATATAAAAAATATTAAATAGCTTGTTTTAATTCTATCTAGAAAAGGCAATTCCTAAACCAATTCTATTAACTTCTCTATCATAATCAATTAAGCTACTTCCATATCCTGAATAAAGTTGTAGTAAACCATAAGTATTTTTAGTAAACAAAAACTCAGGTAAGGGGAAGGTCCAGTTTAACTCAGCTCCACCTTTATTTGAAGAATTTAAATCTAAATTATTTCTTAACATTAATTCAAAAGTATGTTTTTTATATGCATATAAAAGAGTTAATTCACCTTTTCCATAATAATCTTCAATATCAGGATTATCATCAGAATCACTTTCTGGTAATCTATACCAAACTTTTGGAATTAAAAATAGATTTGAGAATTGAAAATATCCTTCTAAATAAACTCTATTCCAAGATCTTGAATCTTCGTCATTTCTACCATTTGAAGAGTGTAATAGTGATACTTTATATGATTTAAAAACTTCATTATCAAAAGGGAATTGCACAAATATTTCAGGTTCATAATTGGTTTCTCTAAAAGGAGAGGAATCTTTTGTTGTTTGCCAAAATGATTTTTGAGTATAAGCTGCGCTTATTGATTCATTAAGTCTAAAAAAATCATAGGAAATAGGTTTTTCAATACTAATTTGAAAAGAGGTTTCAAAATGATTTTGATCTTGAACTTTATTTAAATTATATGTTGCTGGTAATAGATAATTTTTTTTATATGGAAATAAATCAAAATCTTTTACAATATATTGTTTTAAGTTTTCATCTGTTTCTTTATCTTCAACTTTATTTATTTGATTTTGATAAAATGCTTTTTTCATATTAGTAAAAGTTTCAGATCTATGTTCATCATTTTTTGATAAATTAATTATATATTTATCTTCATCTGTAAGATTAATATTAGCAGCTTTCTTATAAAGAATCATAGCTTCTTTATAATTTCCTTCCTTTTCTAACTCAACAGCTTGGTCATATATTGATGTTACATTTCCACCAAAAGATAAAGTGTAAATAAATAATAGTATTTTCTTTTTCATAATTGTCCATTTTGTTTTTTGTATTATATATTAATAGATATTATATACCCATTTTATACTTTATAAAAGGGTGTAAATGATATAATCGGGCAAATTTTAGACAAAAGGTTGACTTTAAAATGCTTGTAGCACCTTCTATATTATCGGCAGATTTTGGGAATTTAGCAAATGAAATAAAAGCTATTTGTGATGGCGGATGTGATTTAATCCACGTGGATGTAATGGATGGACATTTTGTTCCTAATATGACTATTGGACCTGTGGTTGTAAATCCTGTTTCAAAAGTGGCAACTAAACCTTTGGATATTCATTTAATGGTTGAAGATAATACTTTTTTCGTGGATTTATTCGCTCCTTGCAAACCTCTTTATATCTCTTTTCATATAGAAAGTGAAAATCATCCCCACAGACTTATTCAAAAAATAAGAGATTATGGAATAAAACCAGCAATTGTTTTAAATCCTCATACTCCTCCTGAAGCAATAGAATATTTACTTGAAGATCTAGATATGGTTTTATTAATGTCAGTAAATCCAGGTTTTGGTGGACAAAAATTTATTTCAAGTGTAATAGAAAAAGCTAAAAAATTAAAAGAATTAATAAATAAAAGAAATCCAAACTGCCTAATTCAAGTTGATGGTGGAGTAAATGATAAAAATATTTATGCTTTAAAAGAAGCTGGAGTTGATGTTGTTGTTGCTGGATCTTATGTATTTGGAAATGATGATTATTCAAAAGCTATAAAAAGTTTGCAGGTATAAAATGAGAGTAAAAATTTGTGGTATTACAAATTTACAAGATGCACTTGATGCTATAAATGCAGGAGCAAGTGCACTTGGATTTGTATTTTATTCCAAGTCTCCAAGATATATCACTCCAGCAGATGCTTTAGAAATAGTTCTTAAACTTCCTCCTTTTGTTCAAGTAGTTGGACTTTTTGTAAATGAAAATGAAGATTTTATAAATGAAGTTTGTAAAGATTCAAAGATGCAATTAGCTCAAATTATTGATGATAATGAAATAATAAATTATGAAGAATTGGAAGTTAAATATATAAAAGTTATAAGAATTAAAGAAAAAAAGGACCTACTAAATTTAAATAAAGAATATTATTTAGTAGATGCTTTTGTAGATGTTTTTGGTGGAACTGGTAAAAGAATAGCTTTAGAATGGTTTGAGCACGTTGATTGTTCTAAACTTATACTTGCAGGTGGATTAAGGGCTGAGAATTTAAAAGAACTTAATGGTTTTGATTTTTATGGACTTGATGTAAGTAGCGGAGTTGAAACAGAAATAAAAGGTAAAAAAGATAGATTAAAAATGATAGATTTTGTAAAAGAAGCAAATGAAATCAAATAGAAGAATTCTTCCTAAACCTCAATTTAAACTACAAAATATTTTAGCAAGATTGCAAAAAGAACCAATATTATATACAGAGTTTTTAGAACTACTTGAAAAAGCAACGGATACTATGTATGATAATACTCAATTAGAGTTTGAACTGCTTTTATCAAATGGTTTGCCGTTAGATTTTGAAGGTGATTTCGTTGTTTTAAGAACTATGAAAAAAACAATCCAAGAACAATCTTTTTGTATTGTTGATATTGAAACAAATGGTTCAAATGCTAAAAAAGGTTTTCAAATTATAGAACTTGGTGCTGTAAAATATGAAAATGGTAAAATAGTTGATAAATTTGAATCTTTAGTATATGCAAAAGAAATTCCTCCATATGTGCAAGAAGTTACAAAAATAAATCCAAAAATGCTTGAAATGGCTCCAAGATTAGAAAATGTATTAATAGATTTTAAAAACTTTCTAGGGGATGATGTTTTTTTAGCACATGATATAAAATTTGATTATACATTTATTTCAGATTCCTTTGAAAAATATAATTTAGGCAAACTATTAAATAGAAAAATATGCACAATAGATTTAGCAAAAAGAACTATAAAAGCTGAAAAATATGGTCTTAGCTCATTAAAAGAAGTTTTAAATATAAATGTAGATAATCATCATAGAGCTTATTATGATGCCTTGACAACGGCAATAGTTTTTGAAGAGTGCTTAAATAATATTGATTACTCAAGTATAAAATCTGTTGAGCAATTAATAGATTTTTCAAAAAGTGATAACATAATAAATAAACCGCCAAAAAAGGATGAATTATGTTTAGCCAAGAAAATTATATAAAATTTTTAACTTATGCTGCACTTGCCCATGGTGAGCAAAAGACTTCTGAAGGTTTATCTTTTATAACACATATTGTGAGCGTTGCAATGGAAGTTATAAACGCATGTGAGCAATCAAAACTAGAAGAGACAAAAAGTGATTTTGCAATCTCTTGTGCACTTTTACATGCTATTATTGAAGATACAAATGTTACTTATGATGATTTATATGTAAAGTTTGGTTATGAAATTGCAGATGCAGTGGAAGCATTAAGTAAAAACCCAAATCTTTCAAAACAAGAACAAGTAAGAGATAGTCTAGAGCGAATGTTAACCCAACCATATGAAGTTCAAATGGTAAAATTAGCAGACAGAATCACTAATTTTTCAACACTTCCTAAAAATTTAGATAATGAAAAAATAAAAGAATATTATAAAGAATCAAGTTTAATTTTATCATGTTTTAAAAATTGTAATATTTATTTAGCAAAAAGATTAGAAGAAAAAATGGAAGATTATAAGAAATTTATAAAAGAGTAAAATAGAGGTTTTATCCTCTATTTTATTACTTATTTTTGAGTATCTTGTGCTTCTTTAGCATATTTAAGACCTAAATCAAATGCTTTATTATTAATCGCATGTACTTTTTCAGGTACTTTTGAAAGCATTGTTGCTCTTAATACATCATTAGAAACAGTTTCACCTGTAAAGTAGTTAGCCATTGCAAGTGCTAAAACCGATTGAGTAATAACATTTCCAACTTCTTCTTTTGCAATAGTAATAATTGGAATCTCATAGATTTTCCATTTTTTTCTATCTTCATCCGTTGGGCTTACTAAGTTAGGCTCAACTACGATTACACCACCTTCTTTTACACCACCTTTAAATTGGTTATAAGATATTTGTGCAACAGAAAGCATAAAATCAATTTCACCATCATTTGCATATGGATATAAAATCTCATCATCTTGTAGAGTAATATCAACAACAGTTGGTCCACCTCTTACTTGAGATGTATACGTAGCTGTTTTTAATCCAAATCCACCATCTTTGATTTTAGCAGCTGCGAAAATTTCACCTGCTAGAAGTACACCTTGTCCACCAACCCCTGTAAATCTCATTAATGTTTTATTTATTGCCATGTGAAACTCCTTATAATTGAACCATAGTTTTATTTTTATGAGCTTCTTTTACTTTTTCATAAGAATCACAATACTCAGCCGCTTCAGTGTCATGTTTTAAGATACCTAATGGAAAAATTCCTTTTTGCTCTTCAGGTTCTAATTTTTCAAACTTAGTTTTAGCCATAGAAATAGAATCAATCCATTCTAAGTTAGCCATAGCCGTAGCCATTTTATTTTTTCTTCCTAAGTTAACGTGACAGTTAGAGAATACTTCAACAAATGAGAAACCTCTATGTTCAAAAGCTTTTACTAAAGTTCTTTCAAGTTTTTTAGGATCAAGCATTGTTTCTCTTGCAACAAAAGAAGCTCCTGCTGCTTCAACTAATTTACAAGCATCAAATGTTGGATCAATATTTCCTCTACTCATTGTAACAGTCCACATACCTTGTGGAGTTGTAGGTGATGTTTGAGAGTTTGTTAATCCATAAATGAAGTTATTGATAATAATATAATTTAAGTCAATGTTTCTTCTTGAAGCATGAATTGTATGATTTCCACCAATTGCAAGTCCATCTCCATCTCCACCAACAACGATAACTTTTTTATCAGGATTCGCTAATTTAATTCCTGTTGCATAAGGTAATGTTCTTCCATGAGTTGTGTGAACTGTATTACAATTGATATAAGAAGAGAATCTTCCAGAACATCCGATTCCAGAAACAACACAAACGTCATCCATATTCCAACCGATTTTTTCAATGGCTCTAATTACAGATTTTAAAATAACACCATCACCACATCCCCAACACCATAGTGTTGGCATTTTGTCTGTTCTTAAATATTCATCATAATTAAATGCCATGATTACATTCCTTTCACTTTTTCAATAATTTCTAGAGGAGATAAAGGTCTACCATTTACTTTGAATAATGTATCAAAATCTGATCTACCACTTGCTCTTTGTACTTCATCAGCAAATTGTCCCATATTTAACTCAGTAACTAATACTTTGTCAAATTTAGTCATTAATTCTTTGATTCTTTTTGCTGGACTTGGCCAAATTGTTAATGGTCTGAACATTCCAACTTTGATACCTTCTTTTCTCATTCTGTTAATTGCTTCTGTAACACCTAATGAAACAGAACCATAAGCAATAATCATAATATCAGCATCTTCTAACATATATTCTTCATTTAATTCAAGTTCATCTAAGTGAGCATCAACTTTATTGAATAATCTTTTCATTAAAGCATCACACATATCAGCATCTTCCGTTGGATGACCTGTTGGTCCGTGGTGAAGTCCTGTAAAGTGGTATCTATAACCTTCGAACATTGGATTTAAAATAGCTGGTTCATCAGCACCAACACCATAAGGTTTATAATCTTTTTTATCACCTGTAAATTTTCTTCTAGAAATTTTACCAGCTTGTACTTCTTCTAAATCAGGAATAACTGCTTTTCCACTCATATGACCAATTGTTTCATCTAATAAAACGAAAACTGGTTGCATAAATCTATCAGCTAAGTTAAAAGCTCTTACAGTTTCTGTATAACACTCTTTTAGGTTACCAGGAACTAAAGTAATTGATTTAACATCTCCATGAGTTGGGTTTTTTGCTTGTAATAAGTCACCTTGTGCAACTCTTGTTGGAAGACCAGTTGATGGACCACCTCTCATTACGTTTACAATTACTAAAGGAACTTCTGAAATATATCCAACACCTAAGTTTTCTGCTTTTAAAGAAATACCAGGTCCTGAAGATGCAGTCATTGCTCTTTTTCCAGACATAGCAGCACCAAGTGCTGTACAAATTCCTGAAATTTCATCTTCCATTTGAATACATGCATATCCTCTAGCTGGTAATGCAGATGATAATACGTGCATTATTTCACTTGAAGGAGTAATAGGGTATCCACCAAAAAACTCAACATCAGAGTCAAGTGCAGCTTTTGCTGCTAGTTCATTTCCTGTTGAAATTAGTTCTCTTGCCATTTATTCTCCTTACGCCTCTAGTTCTCTATAATTATTTTTTATAACAGCTTCTTTTCTCTCTTTTGCATCTTCTGTAAGTTTTGCAAATTTAAATTCTTTTTTATCAGCAACATAAATAGCAAAGTCAGGACATGCTAATTCACAATCCATACAACCAATACATGATTCAGGATGAACAACTTTAATCATCGAACCTAAAGTAGAATGAACTTCTTGTCTCATAGCAAGTACGCCAGCAGGACAAACTGAAACACACTTATCGCATGCTTTACAATTAGCTTCATTAACCCAAACTGGTGTATTAGCAGGAGCTTCCATATTAGACATAATTTCTCCTTAAATTATTTTAATATCAATACTTGATGAACTCAATATATTATGGTTGAATAATAGCCTATAATAGTCCTATAAATTGATTAAACCCGTTAAAATATTCTTTGAATTGAACTCTTGTTACCTTTTGCTACAAGTAAATTAGGATAAATAAACTAAGTATTTAAAGTATATTTTAGCTTAAATTATTTATCTAATATATTATCAGAAGTGTTTGTTAATATATTAAAAAATGACATAAATTTATTAAACTTAGATATAATAATATAAATAAAAAAAGGAATATTTTTGGTTTTATATCAACCTATGAACGGTTATTGCTACAATAGTGACACACATTTTTTGTATAATTTCATTTGTGAGAATCTAAAAAAATTCAAAAATACAAAGGGAGAGCTTCTCGATATTGGAAGTGGAAGTGGAATACTAGGATTACTTCTTAAAAAAGATTATGAAAAAATTTTTCTTAATCAATGTGAAATTCAAGAAATGTTTCAATTCTTCTCACTTAAAAATTCCCAAACAAATAAAATAGAATCAACTTTATATAAAGGTTCTTTTTTTAAAATAGAATTTGAAAAAAAATTTGATTATTGTGTTTCAAATCCTCCCTTTTATCATGAAGATGTTGTTAAAAGTGAAAATAAGAGTCTAAAAATCGCAAGATATAATGATTCTTTACCTTTAGAGTTGTTTATAAAAAAAACATATGAAATTTTAAAAAATGATGGTAAATTTTTCTTTTGTTATGATGCTAAACAAATAAATGAGATAATAATATTATTAAGCAAATACAAGTTTAATCTTGAATCTTTACAATTTGTTCATCCAAAAGTTTCAAAAGAAGCTACATTGGTTTTAGTATATGCTAGAAAAAACTCTAAATCATTAACAAAAATACAAAACCCATTAATTGTTTCTGATAATCAAAATAATTTGACACAAGAAGTACAAGATTTATACACAAAATCTTCTACATATAGTATAAAGGTAAATATTGAATAATTTAATAAAAAAAGATGGTTTTAATTTTGCATTTGATCCAAAAGGCTGTGATTCTTGCGCTGGGAATTGTTGTATTGGAGAAAGTGGTTATATTTGGATAAGTCAAAAAGAAATAGATGCATTAGCAAAACATTTGAATTTATCAATTGCTGATTTAAAATTTAGATATTTGAATAAAATTGGCTACAAATATAGTATAAAAGAGGTACAATTGGCTTCAAATAATTTTGCTTGTTGTTTTTTTAATTTAGAGAAAAAACAATGTTCGATTTATGAAGTAAGACCGACACAATGTCGTACTTTCCCTTTTTGGGATTATTTCAAAGAAAATGAAGAAGAGGTTTATAAAGAGTGTCCAGCTATAAAAAATCTATAATATTTTGCTCATTCTTACTATTTTTTAGTGGATGTGGGTTTAAAACATTAAATAATGAAAAAAGCAATGTTGCAGAAACAACATTTACGAAGGTTAAAATAAAACCTTACAATCTTGAAAATCAATATATAATTTTGGCTTTAGAATCAGAAAATCAAAGAATGTATGGTGATTCTGTAAATTTATATTTAAATTTATTTGAAAATACAAATAATTATGAATATTTAGTAAAATATTTAACATTATCAACAGATTTAAAAGATTTTAATTCAGTAAAAAAATATGCATCAAAATATATGATTGATAACATTAAAGAAGAAGAGATAATTTTAAGATTATATATTTATTCTTTATTTAAATTAAATGAAAAAGATGAAGCTATTAAAAATGGAAAAAAATTAATATCAATTTATAAAAATGATATTAATTATCAGCTTTTAGGAAGTATTTATTTAGAAGAAAAAGAGTATTTAAAATCTTATGAATTATTTGATTTAGCATATAAATATAATAATTTAAGTAATACATTATTAACTCTTACAAGTATTCAATACAATAATTTGTTTGAAAAAGAAAAAGCGATAAAAAGATTAGAAAATCATATTCAAATGAGTGGTTATGATTTTAATCTATCTGTGCAATTATTATCATTTTATGAGAAAGAAAAAGAAAGAGAAAAAGTAATTACACTTCTTGAGAATATGTATTTTTACTATAAAAATAGTGATAATCAGTTTTTATTAAATAAAACAAAAAACTTGTTTATAAAATATGTTTCAAGGGATAATATAAATCTTGCAATAACTTTTTTAGAAGAGAATAATGATGAAGGTGAAGATTTATTAAATTTATATAAAATTACAAATCAACCAGAAAAAGCTAGTAATTTATTAGAAAGATTATATAAAAATACAAATAATATAGATTATTTAGCACAACAAGCTATTTTTAAATTTGAAATGACAGAAGATAAACAAACTGTATTAAATGAAGTAATATCAAAATTTGAAACAGTTTTAGAAAGTAGCACAAATCATGTATATCAAAACTATTTAGCATATATTTTAATTGATTTTGATATTGATATCAAAAAAGGTTTAGAATTAGTTAAAAAAGCTTTAGAGTCTGAGCCTGATAATATTGCATATCTTGATACTCTGGCTTGGGGTGAATATAAAGTTAAAAATTGCAAAGAAGCATATATTCAAATGAAACGAGTTGTTGATGAAATAGGCTTAGATGATGAAGAAATAAAATCACATTGGGAAAAAATACAGGAGTGCAAAGAATGATTTTAGATGAAATTATAGAAAGAACAAAACTAGATTTAGAAAAAAGAAAAAAAGAGATAAGTTTAGATTTATTAGGTAGAACATTAGCTTCAAATCCTTATACACCAAGAGACGTAAAACCTTTTTTAACTTCAACAAAAGAAGAACCTATTAGAATTATTGCAGAAGTAAAAAAAGCAAGTCCTAGTAAGGGAATTATAAAAGAAGATTTTGATCCAATTGCAATTGCACAAGCTTATAGTAATAGTGGAGCAAATGCCATATCTGTATTAACTGAACCTCACTTTTTTCAAGGAAATTTAGAATATTTAACTGCAATTAGAAGATATGTTCCTACGCCACTTTTAAGAAAAGATTTTATTGTTGATAAATATCAAATCGTTGAGGCTTTAGTTTATGGAGCTGATTTTATTTTACTTATTGCAAAAGCATTGGGAACAAAAGAGTTAAAAGAGCTTTATGATTATGCTATTCATTTAGG
>JAGOIF010000067.1 GCA_017995775.1 Aliarcobacter sp. | reverse complement strand
GCAGGTGGTGGAGTCACTACTTGTTGTACTGGTGGAGTTGAAGGTGTAATTTGTATTACTGATGGTGTTGTATAACTTGGTCTATCTGTATTTGTAAGTGATGTTAATCTATCTTTTGATTCATTTTCAAATGCTGATTTATCTTCAAAAACTTGTGTTCTTGCTTTAAATTGTGCATTTCTTAAATCACTATTAATATCAGTTGCAGCTCCTGTTCTTGCTTGAAATTCTCCAGTTCCTGCTGTTTCATCTTCAACTTCTTCTTCCCCTTCTGCTGTTTCTTCTTTTGTTGCATCAGCATTATTTGCATCTGCAAAAGCGCCATCTTGTTCAGATTCTTTTTTCTCACTTGTAAATTCTGCATCTCTTAAATCACTTACTACATCTGCATTTGAGTTGTAATTATCAGCTTTTAAATCTAAAGCTTCTCTTGTAAAAAATAGCTCTTCTGTTCCAAAAGCTGTTTCTATTAAAGAAGAATCGATTAGTTGTTTTTGACCTGCATTTAAAACTATTACATCATTTCCAGAAAGTTGAATTTCAACTTGTGAAGATGAAGTATTTCCATTTTCTCCATAAACTGTGTCATTTTCGTAGATTTCATCACCTACTTTTAGAGCTCTTACATTTCCATTTTCATCTTTTACGTTGAAAACTCCAGTTGATAAGCTTTTTACACTTCCTGCAATTGTTGCCATGGTTTTTCCTTTTGGATTTTATTATTAATTATGTTTGATTTTAGTGGATATTTTTTGATTTGTATATCACCCCAAGGGGTGATTTAAAGAAGGATTTTAAAATTATTAGTTAGAAAATAGACCTGCAAAAGATAATCTATCTTTTACATTTAATTTTTCATATATATGTTTTACATGCGTTTTTACGGTATTTACAGATATATTTAATTCATCACTAATATTTGTATTTGTGTATGCATTTTGCAATAATTTTGCGATTATTTTTTCTGTTTTTGTTAGATTTTCAAATAGTTTTTCTTCATCTATTTTAGTATCTTTTTTTTCTATCATATTTTTTAATAACTGAGTTGTAATTTGTGGCATTAACCAAATATAATTATTTGATACAGCTTCTACCGCTGAGTTTAAATATGATGATGTCATTAAACAATTTCCATATCCATGAACATCTTTTGATAACCATTTTTTTGCATTTTCAAGATTGGGATCTCTTTTTAAAACCATGATTTTATTTGCATTTTTTAATAATACAGATATTATAAAATCACTATTTTCAAGATTTACACAATCACTAAAAATCAAAATTGAATCTTTAAGCTTTACTAAATCTTCATAATCTTCAATGATTTTGATTTCTGATTTATTTAAAATATTTTCCCATCTATGTATAAGTGCAATATCATTGCTGTAAAGTGCTATTTTCATTATCGTTCCGTAAATGTATATTGTTTTGTTTTTAATATTGGTTTTAAAATATAATCAAGTATAGTTTTTTTACCAGTAATAATATCAACATCAGCCACCATTCCTGGAATAATTTTCATAGATTTTTCTTTGTCACCTATGAAATTTTTTTCCGTTTCAATTCTTACAAGATAATATGTTTTATCATCTTTTTCAGTGATTGTATCTGGACTTATATTGATAACATGTCCATCTAATCCTCCATAAATAGAGAAATCATAAGCTGAAAATTTAACAATTGCTTTTTGACCATGATAAATAAACGCAATATCTTTTGGTAAAAGTTTAACTTCAACTATCAACTTATAATCAGTTGGTACGATTTCTATTAAATCTTGAGCAGGTTTTACAGAACCTCCAATTGTATTTATATGAAGTTTTTGCACTATTCCATTTGATGGCGCTTTTACAATTGTTCTAAAAACTTGATCTGTTGAAGCTATTGAATTTGCTTCTAAATCTCTAAGTGATGTGATGATTTCATTTAACTTTTGTCTTGTTTCTGAATCGTTAATTTGATATGTTTCATCAATTTTTTTATTTATTTCTAAAATTTCTGAATCAATTTTTGAAATAGATAAAACAACACTTTGTAATTTTTGTCTTGCATCACTTTGTTCTCTTTGAAGTTTTAGAAAATCAACTTGAGATCTAATACCTTTTTCAACCATTGGTTTTGTCATTTCAACTTCTTTTGAAATTGCATCTACTGAAAACTTCATATGGTTTATGGTTTGTCTTGCATCTTTTAATTCATTTTCTTTTTGTCTAATTTGCTCTTTTAATATCATTATTTTTGATTCAAGCTGTTTTTTATTTGTTAGATACAATTCATTTTCATTTTTTAGAAAATCTTGTAAATCTTTATTATCACTTGCTTCAAAAACAAAGGGTTCTTTTTTCAAAACAGATTCAAGTCTTTTTATTTGTGCTTGTAAATAAAAAGATTTTAGTTCATTTGAAGCAGCTGTTGAATTTGATTTTTCATTACTGATTTTTATTAAAATTTGGTCTTTTTCTACAAAATCACCCTCTTTTATAAGTATCTCAGAAACAATTCCACCTTCAAGGTTTTGAACCACTTGATTTTGTCCATTTGGAACTACTTTTCCACTTCCTCTTGCTATTTCATCAATTTTTGCAATTGATGCCCAGATTAAAAAAAACGTAATTGTTACTAAAAAAGCCATCAAAACCCAATGTAAAGTTTTTGGTCTTGTGTGAATAATAGCTGCACTTAAACTATTCATATATTCATAATCATTTGGATTTAACGATTTTTTAGATATTTTTGGAGTTTTTTCAAAAAAAGCTTTAAAAATTTCTTTATATTCAGCCATTATTTCCTCCTAATCTTTTTATCACTTCATCTTTTTCACCATCTAAAACTTTTTCACCTTGATTCATTACAATTACTCTTGAAACTAAATCAAGCATATTCATCTTTTGAGTAACTAATAAAAGTGTTTTTTCATCAATTTTTTCTTTTAAACTATTTAAAATATAACTTTCACTTGTTTGATCCATTGCATTTGTAGGTTCATCAAATAACCAAATATTAGAATCATTTATTAAAGCTCTAGCAATTCCAACACTTTGTCTTTGACCTCCTGAAAGTCCAGCCCCACGCTCACCTATTGGCATATCATATCCCATAGGGTGAAGTTTTACAAACTCATCTGTTCCACTTATTTTTGAACATTCGATTAGCCATTCATCATCTACAAATTTATAATTTCCTAAGATATTACTTTTTATCGTATTTCTAAAAAGATGGATATCTTGAGGTACATAACTTACTTTTTTTCTTAAATCTGCTGGGTCAATTTGCGATATATCAATTCCATCTATTAAAATAGAACCACTTTCAGGCTCATATAATTTTAAAATAAGTTTAGCAATAGTAGATTTTCCAGAACCAATTCGTCCAATAAAAGCTACTTTTTCACCCTCTTTTATACTAAAACTCACATCTTTTAGTGCATATGCTTCGCTATCTGGATATTTAAAAGAAACATTTCTAAATTCAATATTTCCTTTTAATGTAGGTCTTTTTACAAACTCCCTTGCAATTGGTCGTTCTAGTGGTTTATTTACAATATCATCAAGCATTTTAAATGAAGTTTTTGCATCTTCATAATTTGTAATAAGTCCAGCTATTTGTCCCATAGGTGCAATTGCACGACCTGATAAAATCATAGTTGCAATTAATCCACCCATTGTAAGATCAAAACTTTGGATTTGAAAAACTCCAAAAACTATAATTAAAACAGTATTTAATCCAACTAAAAGTCCAGTAATAGTAGGAATTGATGAAGATAATAGTTTTGATTTTAAACTTTTATTTGCAATTTCTCCTGTTGATTCTTCCCAATTAAACTGTATATTTCCAGCTAAACCTTGAGCTTTTATTGTTTCTATATTTTGTAGTGCTTCGATTAATATTCCATTTTTCTTCGCACTTGCTTCGTATGTACTTTCAATACTAGTTTGTAATGGTTTTTTAACAATTAAAGCATAAATTACTATGATTAAAATTATTACCATTGGAACTAAAACTAATACTCCTCCTAGATAAAAAATTACAGCCAAAAAAAGAATCGCAAAGGGAAAATCAATCAATACACTCAAAGTTGCATTTGTTAAAAAACCTCTTATGCTATCAAAGCTTTTTAAGTTATTTGCAAATGAACCAACTGATTTTGGATGGGCATGCAGTTGTAAATCTAAAACTTTTTCGAAAATTATAGATGACATGATAATATCACTTTTTTTACTAGCCATTTCTAAAAAGTATGTTCTTATAAACTTTAAACTAGCATCCAATAAAAAGACTACCACAACACCAATTGTAAATACTAAAAGCGTTTCTTGTGCATTATTTGGAATAACTCTATCATATACGTTCATTGTAAATAATGGAGTTGCTAAAACAAATAAATTTATTAAAATAGATGCTAAAATACAATCTAAATATATCTTTTTAGAAAAACCTAAAGTACTCCAAAACCAATGTTTTTGATTTGACAAATCAAGTGTTTTCTTATCATTTTCATGTTCATATTCGTATGCTTTTTTTAACATAAAAGCAAAACCCAAATACTCTTCTTCTAGTTTATCTACATCTACCCACTCTGCTAAAGGCTCTTCAATACCTGGAAAAACAACTTTTGCTTTTGTTTTATCTTCATTGAAACTTTCTAAAATGCAACTATTTTCATTTGATAAAAGTAAAATTACTGGTAATTGTAAACTCAATATATCATTAATTGGTCTTTCAATTATTGTTGATTTTAATCCAGCTCTTAGAGCTGCTCTTGAAAATAAAGATTTTGGATTTGTTTTTGAAAAAAGCATTTGAGATGTCAGGCTTGAGCCAATTGGCAAGCCTGACAATAAAGATTCAGCGGAGAAAGGTTTATGAAATAATCTTGTATATAAAACTAAAGATTCTAATAAAGTATCTTTAGTTTTTAAATTTTTATTACTCACTTCTTACCTTTTTATTTTTATTTATTAACTCTTACAAGTTCAGCTTCGATTCTTCTATTTAATGCTTGACCTTCTGCTGTATCATTTGTTGCAATTGGTTGTTCAAAACCTTTTCCAATAGCTTGGATTCTAGAAGCTTCAACACCATTTGCAACTATTAAATCTTTAATTGCATTTGCTCTTTTTTCTGATAATTTTTGATTATAAGCAGCAGATGATTTATTTTCTTTACTTGAATGTCCTGTAATTACAGAATTAAAAGCTTTGTTATCTTTTAGATATTTAGAAAATGCTAAAACTTTTTCTTTTGTATCTTCTTTTATAAGTGCTGAATTATTTTCAAATAAAACTTCTAAATTTATTTTATTTGTACAACCATTTTCATCAACTGTATAACCAGCTGGTGTATTTGGGCATTTATCTAATTCATTAATAACACCATCTTTGTCATCATCAAGAATAGTTTTTTCTGCATTTTTTTCTTTTTTAGGAACATAAAGTGCGATTGCAACTAAATTATTTAAAGTTTTATCTCCCATATCTGTTTCTAGGAAAGATTTATTGTAATCAACTCTTGATTCTTCAATAATAATGTTTTTATCTACACCATTTTTTACTAATTCATCTTTGATTGTTCTTGCGTATGTTCCAGCTTTTTTGAAGCTTTCTTCTTTATCTTCCATATTTTGAGTATGTCCAATTACTGTAACTTTTATATCTTGATCTTTATAATTATTTATTACTTTTGCAACTTCTGATAAATTATTTTTATTTAAATCAAAATTATCCATATTTACAAATTCGAATCTTTTAATCATTGCGAATTTATCATACATTAAATGATTATCTAAATCTGTTGATTTTACATTTTTACTAGCAGCCACGTTAAATTCATAATCATATAAACCTAATTTATCTGCTTTTTTAGGACTTTCATTTGTATATGCAATAGCACTATTTAAATAGTCTTCTTTACTTGCAGCAAATTTATTTACAGAGTTTTCAACTGAACACCCATTTGCATCAACTATTTCACCAAATACACTTTCAGGACATTTATCTTTAGAGTTAACAATTCCATCAAAATCTGAATCTTCTTCTTTTTGAGAACAACCATAAGGAGTAATGTCATCATTACTTTTTGAATTATCGCAAATATCTAAAGAATCAACGATTCCATCTGAATCAACATCTAATTTAACTGGTAACTTATCTTCAACAATAGTAAAAGGTTTAAGTGTTGGTGCAGCTATTTTATCAAGAGCTTGTTCATCTTCAACCACGGCACTTACTAATAATCCCATTGCATCTAATATTCTATATTGTGCAAATTGTTTATCCATTTGTGCATTTATGATTTGACTTTTTGAATTTACTAAGTCATTTTGAGCTGATAATAAATCAAGTAAAGTTCTTCTACCCATTTCATATTCACTTTGGTAACTTTCAAGTGTTTCTTGTGAGTAATCATAATATTTATATAACTCTTCTAATTGTTGTCCTAATAATTCATGAGCAGACCAAGATAATTCTAAACCTTCAATAGTTTGTCTTTTTAAATCTCTTTGTATTTCAACTTCTTTGTTGATTGTACTTCTACTTTTTTGAACATCAGCTGTGTGTGCTCCACCTTTGTATAAATTCCAACTAAGAACAACATAAGCTTTTAATCTATCATCTGGCATATCAAAACCATTTAATTTATCATTTACATCATTAAAAACTTGTTCTACTTCTAAATCAACTGTTGGTAAGAATTTACTTTTTTTCTCTTTATATAAAGCTTGTGCACCTTTAATATTAAAGTTACTTACTAAAATAGATGGATTGTTTTGAATAGCATACATTGTAGCTCTTTGTTTACTTTCAGGCATCGCATATTTTAAAGTTGGTAATGAGAAATCAGAAACATTAACATCTCTTCCTAATATTCTTTTAAATCTAAACTCTTTATCTACTGTGTTATTTTTTTGAACAACTAAGTTTGATTTTGCAAGTGATAATGAGGCAAAGATTTTTGTCATCTCTGATTTTGTTGTTAATCCTTGATCATATAAAGATTGTACATCTTTGTATATTTTTTCATTGATTGTTACATTTTCTTTTGCATTTTGATATAACTGGTAGCTTCTTACAACATCTAAATAAGCTCCAACCATTTGAAATGCAATATCATTTGCATTTTCTAAGTAGTGATTAGCAGCACCAAGAATTCTTGCTTTTTGATAATCTATTTTATTTGTAGTACTAAAACCATTAAAAATATTTTGTGTTAATTTTAATGAGTTTGTGTAGTGATTATAAGTTGTATCTTTTACACCATGATCGTATTTGCTACCTGGATCATTATCTTTTAAATTTCCACCACTATTTCTTCCAAATGTAGCTCTGTAATCTAAAGACGGAAGCCATTCTGCTTTTGTAATTTCTAAATCTTGTTGTGTTTCGTTAAAGTTTTTAAGTCTTTCTTGAACTACTGGATTTGTTTCCATTGCTTCTAAAACACTGTTCTTTAATGTTAATGCTTGTAAATTCATACTAAATAAACAAATACTACTAGCCACAACACTAATTAATCTTTTTCTTACTTTTAATGCCATTTGAACCCTTTTATATATAAAAATAATTTATATAAGTATTTACTTCGTAAACACTTTATTGTTTGAAATTATATATAGCAGTAGTATCACAAAAGTATCAAGCAAAAATCCAATTATAAATTAAATTTAATAACTAATTTTATACCCTTCATTAAAAATATTTAAGATAGTGTTTTCAGGGAGTTTTTTTCTTAATCTTTTGACAATATTTTTAAGTCCATTAATAGTAAGAGTTTCATCAAATTCCCAAACATAATCGAAAATTTCATCATATTTAAATACTCTATTTTTATGTGAAAAAAGTAATTCCAATAAAATCTTCTCTTTATTTGTAAGATTTATAATAGTATTGTGCTGTTTTAATTCCTTTATTTTTATGTTCCAACTATAATTTTCTGTTAATTCTATTTTTTCTAAAGAGACTACATTATAGTTTTCTAGTTCTTTTATACTTATACTCAAGGCTTCATTTAAATCTTTTCTTGTAACTGGTTTAACTAAATACTTCACAAGTTTCAAGGGTATTGCTTTAAATAAAAATGACTTATCAGAATGTGCCGTTAAAAGAATAGCTTTTGTTGAGTGGTCATTTTGTCTAATTTTTTCAAGTAAATCTAAACCATTTAATTTAGGAATGTTTATATCAATAATCATAATATCTGGTTTTTTTGTTTTATAAAGTTCATATGCTTTTTCACCATCCTCGGCTTCATAAACCTCTTCAAAAAACATTTTTAAATAAGTAACATAATTTTCTTTTATTGCTTTTTCATCTTCAACTAATAATATTTTATAAGGATGCATATCTTTCATAGTTTTTCCCCTTTTGGTATTTGAATTGTGAAACATGAACCATTTAATGTATTTTTTACGCTTAAATTTCCTTCTAAACCACTTTCAATAATCATTTTTGCCATATAAAGTCCTATTCCTGTTCCTTGTGTTTTAAGTTTTGTTGTAAAATAAGGTTCAAAAATCATGTTTAAATGCTTATCTTTTATTCCAAGAGCATTATCTTCAATACTTATAATTATATCAGTCTCTTTTGTATATGCTTTAAAAGTAATTTTTGGGGAAGATATTTTATTTATAATTAATGCATCAATAGCATTATTAAGAATAATCAAAATAACTTGTTGAAGTTCTTCTAAATAACCATCACACTCTAAATCTTTTTCTATATCAATAATAACTTTTATATGGTGTAACTTAGTTAATCCTTTTAGAATATCAAAAGATTTTTCAATGGCATTTTTTATTTTAAACCTATTTTTTTGTTTATTTGGATCAAAAAAGTTTTTAAAATCATCAATAGTTTTAGACATATATGTTGTTATAGATTCTATTTCCTCTAACTTATTTTCAACTGTATTATCTATAAATTTATTTTTATTTAATATCATATCAATCAAAAGAACTGACGAATTTATTTGAGCAAGGGGTTGTCTCCATTGATGGGCAATATTTTCAATCATTTCACCCATTTGTACCAATTTACTTTGATGCATTAACATAATTTGCTGTTTTGTATTTTTTGAAATTTCTTCTTCTATTCTTTTTTCTAAAGTACTATTTAACTCTTCTAAAAGCTCTTTTGCAACATAAATTTGTTTATTTTTTTCTTCTATTATTATCTCATCTTCTCTTTGTTGCGTAATATCATATCCTATATTTATAACTTCATTATTTGGAAGTTTAATATTTGCCCATCTTGTAATAATTCTTTTTCCTTCTTTTGTAAGAGGATACCAATCTTGATAAAAATTTTGACTATCATCTGCAAATGTTTGTATAACTTTTTCTTGAATTAAGGGATCTGGATAAAATAAATCTATAGGTCTTTCTTCTTTTATTATTTCTTCTAAAGTCCAACCAAAAACTTTTTCGCACTCTTTATTCCATAAAACAATTTTTCCCTCTTTATTAAAAGCATTTAAAAGAATGGGTGCAATATCAAAAAGTGTTCTAAACTTTTCTTCACTTTCTTTTAGTTGATTTTGAGCTGATTCTTTACTTTTTATTTCTTCTTTTAGTCGTAAATTCCAATAAATAAAAATACTAATAAATACTATGGTAAAAAAGAGTATTTGAATAATTAACTGATTATTAATTTTTGTTTGATAGTTGATATTATTCCATTTTTGACTAAACTCAAGTTTGTGTTTATCATCAATTGATAATAATGCCTTTTGCAAGATTTCATTCAAAATTGCTTCATCATTTCTTGAAGCTATGCTTAAATTAAATGATTCAGAAAATTGTCCACTTATGCTTATAAAATTCATATTGTTTTTTTGTATTTCATTATTTATAACCATAGTATTGTCTAAATATGCAAAATTTCTATCTTGTTCTACAAAAACTAAACCTTCTTGTGCAGATTCAACTTCAACTATATTTATATCTGGATATTTATTTTTTAATAA
>JAGOIF010000187.1 GCA_017995775.1 Aliarcobacter sp. | reverse complement strand
TGCAAGTTTTAAATGCTGAATTCCAAAGGGAATTCCTTTTTATTTTAATAAAACTACATATCAAAAGTGATTTTAAATTCTGCACCTTTATAGATTTTTTGATTATAGTTAAATTCTATATTTGAAGCATCAATTTTCCCACACATGCTTTCAGTTATAAGTCTATATGTCATATGAAGTCCAAGTCCTGTACCTTGGGATTGATGTTTAGTTGTGAAATAGGGTTCATATATTTTTGATAATATGTTTTCTGGAATACCACCTGCATTATCTCTTATTTTTAAAATGATTTTATTATCTTCTTTTTGACTACTAATAAAAAACAAAGATTCATCTGGATTTTTTTCTTGTAGGGCATCTTTTGAATTATTAAATATATTTATTAAGCATTGTATTAGTTGATTTGGATTTCCTTCAACTACTATATTATTATCTAAATCTAAAATTAATTTTATATTTTTATCTTTGATGGAAGAATAAATAATATTAGTAAAATTACTTATTGTTTCAGAAAGACTGTAAAATTGGATAGTTCTATTATCATTTATAAAATTTCTAAAATCATCAATAGTTTTAGATAGATATTGGGCATTTTTATTTATCAAATCCATATTTTCAATCAGATTTTCATCTTTTAGTGAATTTACTTCTTTTTGAAGTTTAGTCCCTGTAGCAATGGTAGAAATCACAGACAATGGCTGTCTCCATTGATGGGCAATATTACTAATCATTTCACCCATTGAAGCTAGTTTATCTGCTTTATATAATCTTTCTTGAATAATTCTATTTTTTTCAATTTCATCTTTAACTTTTATTTCAAGATTTTTATTTAAATAATGTAGTTCATCTTTTTTCTGATTTAAAATCAAATTTGAGTTTTCTACTTGGGCAGTTCTTTTTTTAACTTCTGCTTGCAAATAGTTATTTGTATGATTTAAAAGATATTGTCTATATGATAAAAATGCTATGACTACAAGAATTAAACTTAAGAAGATGAATAAATATGTGTAATCAATATCTTTTTCATATTTTATTGCAACCCATTTGTTAACAATATTTGTTATTTCTTCTTGAGTAATACTTTGTATGGCTTTATTTAAAATGTTTCTTAATTCTAAATCATCTTTTTGAATTCCTATTTTAAAGTGATTTTGATAATTTTCTAATTGATTTAAAATTTTTAAGTTAAAAAAATTATTTTCTTTTATTGTGTAAGCTGACATAATTAATGAACCTAAGGTTAAATCAGCTTTTTTTTGTTCAACGTATTTGAAAGCTTCTTCAGGAGTTTCCACAGGAATAATCATCAAATTTGGGAAATCGTCTTGAATTATTTGATAAAATGATGTTTCTTTTGCTACAGCAATTGATGCTTTTATTTTTGATAAATCTTTTATAATTGGATTTTCAAATCTTCCAATAATTACATTTTCATCTGTAAAAAGACTATTTGAAAAAGTTAACCACTCTTTTCTTTTTGTTGTTTCATTTAAAAAACTTATAATGTCACATTTTCTTAATTTTGAGAACTCAAGACTTTCTTCCCAGTTTTTTGTAGGAATTACTTTTATTTGAATATTTAATCTATCTTTGATTAATTTTATAATATCAGCTGTAATTCCTATATGATTTTTTGAGTTATCAATCTCTTCAAAAGGTTTATATGAAGGGTTTACGCACATGGTAACAATATCTCTATTGCTTAAATATATTTCTTCTTTTTTTGTTAATGAAATAGTTTTTTTAACTTCATTTTCTTTTAACCATTTTCTTTTTAATTCAATTAATTCTTCTTGAGTTATTTTTTCCTTAGCTTTTTCTAAGATATTTCTTAAAATAATATTGTTTTTATTAACTGCAAGATACATATCTTTACTAAATTTAGGATCTTGAATTTCAAAACCAGGTTTTAAATTTGTAATATAGTGATTTTGCAAAAAATAATTTCCAACAGCTAATCTATCAAAAAATCCATCAGCTTCATTAAAAGCAACTTTTTTCAATCCTTCTACTGAATCATTAACTAATAAAAGATTTATTTGTGGATAGTATTTTCGTAAGAGTTCTTCTTCATAAAATCCTTTCATTACTGCTAATGTTTTACCTTCAAAATCATCTAAACTTTTTAAGTTGTCATTATCTTTTTTTATGAATACAGTATCAATAACTCTTTCATAAGAACTTGTAAATTCAAGATATTTTTCTCTTTCTTCTGATTTTGCAATATTTAGCATGATATCAATTTCATTATTTTTGATTTTTTCAAGGAATTCATTCCATGAAAATCCTGAAATATATTCTATTGGTAAACCAATTTTTGATGCTAAAAGATTCATATAATCAATTGAAAAACCCATTGGTATACCATTTGATATATAATTAAATGGTGGCCAATTAGATTCGTTATGTATTCTAACAGTTTTAGTTTGGTTTAGAAATTCTTTTTCTTCCTCTGTAAAATCAATAGTAGATGTTTTTTTATCCACTATTAAATAATCTTTGATTGCACTATTTAAATCAAGTGTTTTAGGTACTAATCCTAAGTTTGAGTACATATTTGCATTTAGTTTTATTAGTTCTGGAATAATAGAGCCAATTTTAAAGATATTTAATTTAAAAATTTCTTCAGTTTTATTTGCCTCATATAATAAAGCTTCCTTTGTTCTTCTTTTTGAATATTTATCATAAATTAAATCAACAATCTCATTTTTATGTGTAAATGCGTATTCCCAACCTTTGTTTGTCGCTTCAACAAATTTTTTTACTTTATTAAAATCTTTTTTAATGATTTTTTCACTTGTAAATAATTCCATATCATAAGAATAAATACCAAAATTTGAAGGATTTAATATATTGTATTTTATTCCTAATCTATCAAGTTCATAAGGCTGAGAAGTTAAAAAAACTGTCATTGCATCAACTTCATTGTTAATAAATTTGTCTATTATAAAATCATGATTTACTAATGTGTAATCTTTTTTATCTATTTTATAATCTCTTAGCATTGCACCTACGCTTGAATTAGTTAATCCTTCTTGAAGTCCCATGATTTTTTTATTTTTTAAATCAGATGGTATTTTAATTTCAGGTTTTGAAACTAATACTAAAGCATTTTGTTTAAAATAAGAGGCTATTAAAATTACGGGTTTATTTTTTAATCTTTCTAAA
>JAGOIF010000019.1 GCA_017995775.1 Aliarcobacter sp. | reverse complement strand
TTGGTGTGTGTGGCTCATGTACGCTTTTTGATAAAACTTATGAAGAACAACTTGATTTTAAAATACAAAGAGAGAAAGAAAGATTTTCAGACTTTACAAATATGGAATTTGACATCATAAAAAGTAGCGAACAAGCTTTTAGAAATAGAGCTGAGTTTAGAATATGGTGGGAAAAAGATGAGAATGATAAAGCTGTTTATTCTTATGCTATGAGTGATTTTGAAAAAAATATCTTAGAAATCGACTCTTGTCAAATTGTTAGTTCTCATATTCAAGAAATCATGCCAAAATTAATAGATGAATTAAATTCAAACCATGACTTATCTCATAAACTTTTTGCGATAGAGTTTTTAGGAAGCACAACAAATGATTTACTAGTAACTTTGATTTATCATAGAAAACTAGAAGATTCATGGAATGCTTTGGCCATGGAATTAGAATCAAAATTAAATATCAAAATTCTAGGAAGAAGCCGAAAACAAAAAATCATCCTAAATAATGATTCTATAAACGAAACACTAAATATAAACAATCAAAATTTTAAATTCCAATACCAAGAAGGTGGATTTACTCAACCAAATACAAGTGTAAATATAAAGATGATTGAATGGGTTTTAAATAATATTGAGACTTCAACGGCAGATTTATGTGAACTATATTGTGGTGGGGGAAATTTCACAATACCACTTTCAACAAAATTCAACAAAGTTCTAGCAACAGAAATCTCAAAAACATCAATAAAATCAGCTCTTAAAAACTGTGAATTAAACAATATAGAGAATATAAAGTTTATTAGAATGAGCGCAGAAGAGTTTGTGCAAGGACTTCAAGAAGTAAGAACTTTTGAAAGACTAAAAGATATAAATCTAAAAGATTATAACTTTGATACTATATTTATGGATCCTCCAAGATCAGGTCTTGATGATACTACAAGAACATTAGCAAAAGATTTTGAAAATATTATCTATATATCATGTAATCCTGAAACTTTACATAGAGATTTAGAAGAGCTACTAAAAACCCACAAAATAGTAAACTTCGCTCTATTTGATCAGTTTGCTTATACTCATCATATTGAATCAGGAATAATATTAAAAAGATTACAATAGTTTAATCTAACTTTAAGAAATGGTATGTAATACTTTCAATATATGATTTAGGGTTAGATTTAATCCGAAGAGAAGAAAACTTTCCTCTCTATGCTTGTAAATTAAAAAAGCAAGAATGTAAATAGGATGTGGTTTATCACAATGTGTCATACATAAAAGGAATTTATTATGAGAATTAATACAAACGTTTCATCTTTAACAGCTCAAGAAGCTGCTCAAAATACAAGTAAAAGTATTACAGGTTCATTAGAAAAACTTTCTACTGGTTTAAAAATTAATAAAGCTTCTGATGATGCTTCTGGTTTAGCAATTGCTGATAAACTAAGAACTCAAGCAACATCTATTAATCAAGGTATTTCAAATGGTAATTCAGCTGTTGCACTATTACAAATCGCTGATAAATCTATGGGTGAGCAATCAAATATTTTAGATACTGTTAAAGCTAAATTAATTCAGGCTAATACGGATACTACTTCAACTGAAGGTAGACAAGCAATAGGAAAAGATGTTAAAAAGTTACTTGAGCAACTAGATAATATTGCTAAACAAACAAACTATAATGGTAGACAATTAATATCTAATGCAGCTGCTTCAGGTGCTTCAGACTCTCATGTATTTCAAGTTGGAGAAAAAGCAACTGATACTATTACAATGGGTGTAATGTCTGCAAATGTAACTGGTCTAGATTTAACAGATTTAAAAACTGCAGCTTCTGGAACAATGACTAAAGGAGATGCCTCTGATGCTCAAACAAAAGTAAATGATGCAATAAATACACTGAATGGATTTAGAGGAGACATAGGTTCTACTCAAAACCAAGTTGAATCAGCTGTAAGAAACTTAATGACTCAAGCTACTAACGTTAAAGCTGCTGAGTCTATAATTAGAGACGTTGATTATGCTGCTGAAAGTGCAAACTTTAACAAGCAAAACATTATCTCTCAAGCTGGTTCTTATGCAATCAGTCAGGCAAATGCTGTTCAACAAAACGTTCTTAGATTATTACAATAGTTATAAATCTTTCTAGATAGTAAAGAAATTTACTATCTAGGTTTTAGCTTCACTCTTTTATAAATTTAGGGTTAGATGTAATCCGAAGATATGAAATCTTTCATATCTATGCTTGTAAATTAAAAAAGCAAGAATGTAAATAGGATGTGATTTATCACAATGTGTCATACATAAAAGGAATTTATTATGAGAATTAATACAAACGTTTCATCTTTAACAGCTCAAGAAGCTGCTCAAAATACAAGTAAAAGTATTACAGGTTCATTAGAAAAACTTTCTACTGGTTTAAAAATTAATAAAGCTTCTGATGATGCTTCTGGTTTAGCAATTGCTGATAAACTAAGAACTCAAGCAACATCTATTAATCAAGGTATTTCAAATGGTAATTCAGCTGTTGCACTATTACAAATCGCTGATAAATCTATGGGTGAGCAATCAAATATTTTAGATACTGTTAAAGCTAAATTAATTCAGGCTAATACGGATACTACTTCAACTGAAGGTAGACAAGCAATAGGAAAAGATGTTAAAAAGTTACTTGAGCAACTAGATAATATTGCTAAACAAACAAACTATAATGGTAGACAATTAATATCTAATGCAGCTGCTTCAGGTGCTTCAGACTCTCATGTATTTCAAGTTGGAGAAAAAGCAACTGATACTATTACAATGGGTGTAATGTCTGCAAATGTAACTGGTCTAGATTTAACAGATTTAAAAACTGCAGCTTCTGGAACAATGACTAAAGGAGATGCCTCTGATGCTCAAACAAAAGTAAATGATGCAATAAATACACTGAATGGATTTAGAGGAGACATAGGTTCTACTCAAAACCAAGTTGAATCAGCTGTAAGAAACTTAATGACTCAAGCTACTAACGTTAAAGCTGCTGAGTCTATAATTAGAGACGTTGATTATGCTGCTGAAAGTGCAAACTTTAACAAGCAAAACATTATCTCTCAAGCTGGTTCTTATGCAATCAGTCAGGCAAATGCTGTTCAACAAAACGTTCTTAGATTATTACAATAGTTATAAATCTTAAATTATTAAAGGAGATTGAAAACAATCTCCTTTTTATTTTATAACTCGCTCTAAACAAAAAATATAATCTTTTAAAATTCTTTTAATTTGATTTAAATAAATGTTTCTTACTTTCTTTAGTTTTTTGTTCTCTTGTTTTAATTTAGCATCATTAAAATGGTAAGATAAATATGGTAGCACCATCATCAAATATTTTCGAAAAATAACAACTATTAATTTATTATTAACATTCAAAGAAAGAAATAAGTCTACAGTATCTTGATAAAAATCTTTGTAGTTTTCAATTTTTACATTCTCATATTCAAAAGATATTTGTTTTATTATTTTATTTAATTCTTTTATATCTTCCTTTAATAATATAATAGTATCTTCATCTAAAGATTTTTTAGAGTATGTGCATAAAAGGTTTAAAAAATCTATAGTTGAATAATTTGCATCTATAAAATTATTTATTTCTATGTCATTTTTGTTTGTAGAAATTGTATTCTCAAAATAAGCACCATGTGAAGATAAATTATAAATATCTACTTTTTTATTATTATTAAAAATAATCTCTTCTAAAGCTTTTATTGAATTATAAAACATAGATAAAGTATTTACTTCTTCTTTAAAATTTCCCTTAACTTTTACTATTCCATCACTTGTAGTAAAAATTTCTTTATTTTGTTCTACATGAATATTATGTTTAGCTATAGTAGAAGAACTATTAAGTGAGTGAGTTTCTCCTGTTTCTTGATTCAATGCTAGATCTAATCCTATAAGATATATTTTTTTTGCATTCATTTTAAGCAAAATATCTAGCGTTATTTCTCCAATACTAAATCCCTCAAATTTAATATTATTCTTGTAAATTGCTACAGTATTCTCATATAAGAAAAGATTATTCTGAATAAATTTTTTCAACACTTCTTCATGTGTTGAAATAGATGCAAAAATAATAGTATTTGGACTTATTTTTGCCACACTTTGTTCATCGAACTGGATGTCTCCAATCATTATATCTTCATCAAGAGTAGTTATTACATCTATTTTAATTTCATTTAAAAGTAATTTTTTATAGGCTGCCCCGATAGTAACTATAAAAAATTTATCCTGATATTTTTTTATCCACTCTATATTTTCATCCAAAGAAGGACCTGCTGCGATATACAAAATAGGAATATTTTCAAAAAACGAGAATTTTTCTTGTATCTCATTCATTATCATTGTTTTGTAATCATTCTTTAGTATCTTAGTTACTCTATTTGTAAATGAATATAAATATCTTGTATAAGTATATTGTGCAGAATTATTTATAAGATTTAATGAAGTATTTAATGTATCAATATATTTATCTATATTTATTTCTGTACTAGAAAATTTTATCATATAATTCTCAAATAAAGAATTCTTTATAAACTTCTGAATCCTTTCTTCTTCTTTAATATAGCCATCCATTATAGAAAATACAACTCCTTTTTTAGCTAGAATCGTATAATCTACAGTAAACAAAGATAATCTAAATATTTCCAAGTTTCGCTCAAGGACTAAATAATAATCAGCATCTATTTTCTTAGTAATTCTTGGAATATGTCTCCCCAACAAAGTACCTAAAAATATAAACTTATCTATTTTTTTAAAAGATTTCTTTTTTATTTCTAAATAATCATTTAGAGCTACTGAATATTCTAACATATCATTATTCGTTAGAGAAAAGAATTCCATTCCTGAACTGTATTCAAACCTATCTTCTTCTTTTATGTCTATCTTTTTTTTATTTTTAAAATATACTTCTATAAAATTTATTGTATTTTTTTCATCAAATTCAATCTTTCTTACTAATTCATCATTTCTTTTCTTTGGATTTCTATCATAAAGATATTTTTCATTTACTACATCATATATATCAAAATCTCCATTATCCATAATAAATTCTAATATGTATTTTTCTTGATAAGTTCCCTTTTCTATCATTCTTGAAAGTTCATCAACCCTATGGTATAAATCATTATCATATTCACTTAAAAAAGCAAGATTTACTAGAAATGTTGTTGTTAATGCATTTTGTAATTGTATTTGCGCTTGTTCCATATATACTCCTATATTCTTTTTTCGATGAATTCGACTATATTAAAAAAATTAATTTCTAGTATTTTTATTGATTCTTTTTCATTAATTTCTTTTAAATAAGTATAAAAGGGTAATACTAATTTAAAATATTTATTTAATATTTGTAAAATCAATGATGAATTGTTCATTTTATACAATTGAATAAAAGAATTATGCAATTCATTTTTATTCAATTCTTTGAGCTTTTTAATTAACTCTTTTTCAGTATTTAAAAAATTCTCATCTATTACTTCAAGTGATTTCTTTGATATTTTCTGAAGTGATTTTATAATTTTTAATCTTTCAATATTTTTATTATATACCGTTAATATTTCTACTTGTTTAGATGATAAAGCTTTTACTCCAGGTAAATAAGCTCCATTTGACAAATTAAATGCTTTTACAGTAAATATACTCCTAATTTGTTCAAAACTTTCTATCATCCCTTTAAAATGGCTAGTTGTATAAACAAAATCTTCAAAATTTCCTTTTACTTTTATAAGATGTATTTCAGAGTTTATTTTTTCATCATTATTTAAATTAAATTCTTTAAATTCTTTTTTATTATTATTTGAAGAATGACTTCTCCCTGTTTCTGGATTTACACTAGCATCAAAGCCTAATAAATAAATTGTTTCTATCCCTAATTTCAACAAAATAGAATATCCGATATTTCCAACATTCACTCCTGTATTTACTCCTGTTTCATCAAATATTTCTAATGAATCATTAAATAAAAAAATATTTTCTTTTAATAAAAGGTCTATTACACTATTATCTGTTTTGTTAGAAGCAAATATTAGAGAGTTAATATAATATTTTTTATCAACATTAAATTGCTCTTTTATTATTGTTGAGCTATCAGATGTTATTATTATATCAGCTATTATTTCATATTTTTCAAGAATTTTTAAAGTTGCTGCAACGCAAACTATTAAAAAATTATCTTGATTTCTTTTGACAAATCCAATTTCCTTTTCTAAGGAGAGTCCCCCTCCCAAAAATAAAACTTTATAATTTTTTAAAATTGAATACTTTTTATTTAGTTTTAATAATTGATAACTTTCTTTAAAATAAGAAATTCCTCTTAAATAACTTGTAAGATACTCTGAAAAAGGATAGTTTAGTTCATTTTGTTGTAAAAAAACATTCACTGTATCTTCTATTAAATAAATTTCTTTTTCAGAAGCTAGTTCAAAATTTATTTTATTATTAAACTCTGATTCATAATCAATAAATTCTTTTATTCTTTTATTTTTATGTTCTTGAGTTATCGCATAAAATAAATTCTTTTTTTGTGAAAGTTCTTCATAGTCATTTAAAAACATTGATAATCTAAACACTTCTATATTATCCTCAATAATTAGAAAAGTCTTAAAATTTGATTTATTAATTATTTCACTAATATGTAAGCCTAAAATACTACCAAGAAATATAAATTTTTGTTTTATTTCAATATTCTTATTCTTTATTATTGTTATAAATTCATTTAAAATTCTATAGGGATTTAGCTGTGAATCTATAAATTCTCCATTTTCATATTTCTCATCAATTTTGATTAAGAAAAAACTACTTTTATCACTTAATTTTTTTAATCTATCTTCTGCATCATAATAAGGATCACACTTATAAATATATTCTTTTTTATCATTAATGAGTTCAAAATGGTTTTCAACAAATTCTAAACTGTATTTAAATTGATTTATTTGCTCAAAATCTATGATTTTCTTATAAATATAGTTATGATTTTCTTTAAAAAAATTTAGATTTTTTTTATAAATAATTAACATGGTATTTTGAATTTCATCAACATCTGTTTGCTGCATTAAACTTATTTTCCTTTTTTCATATTTTTATTTATTAGTTCTTTTGCAATGATAAAATCAATTTCTTCATCAATATCGATAGAATTTTCTCTATTCATCTTATATGCGAATATATTTTCTTTTAATAAAAAGCTTTCTTCTTCCAATAATTTATCTGTTTTACAAATATAAATCGCTCCATTTAATCGATAATATTTCTCTAAATCTTGACTTCTTTTATTTAAAACCTCATCCTTTAAAAATCCATTCATTGACAAAGTACTATCTAAAGTATTTGACCATAAAGGAGAGTGATCCATTTCACAAACACTTACTATTGCATCTGCCTTTTTTAACTCCAATAATTGGATAGATTCATCAATATGTATTTGATTTCTAAGAGGACTTGTTGCTTGAAGTAATATTACATAATCATATATATCTAAATTATCTACAACATGTTTAATAGTATCAAATGTTGTTGTCGTATCAGTTCCTAGTTCTGGAGGTCTTTTTATTATATTTGCCCCATATTTTTTTGAAATTTCTAAAATTTCATCATCATCACTTGAAACAATAAGCTTATCTATATATTTACTTTTAAGTGCCGCTTCTATACTATAAGCAATAAGCGGTTTACCACATAAATCCAACACGTTTTTTCTAGGTAATCTTTTACTCCCACCTCGTGCTGGTATTATTGTTAAAAAAGTTTTATTTCTATACACTAAAAACTTCTTCATATTCTTCATTTGCTTTTTTATATTCTTCAATACGCCCTATATCTAACCAGTATTCTTGTAAAGGAAATGAGATTATATTTTGATTTTCACTGATTAGTTTTTCAAAAAGTGTTGGCATATCATAAAATTGATTTTTAGGGATATACTCCAGTGATTCAGGTGAAAGCATATAAATACCAGCACTAATAAAAAACTTATATATTGGCTTTTCATCTATTGAGAGTATTTTATTATCATCAACTTTCACAACACCATAAGGTACTTGAAAATCATATTCTCGTACACACATTGTTGCAATAGATTTATTTAATATATGAAAATCATGTAAATACTCTAAATTTACATTTGTAAGTAAATCTCCATTCATTACAAAGAAAGGCTCATTTGGTTTGTTTTTAAGTAAACTAAGTGCTCCTGCAGTTCCCATTCGTTGTTCTTCTAAAATATATTCTATAGTTACCCCAAATGCGATGCCGTTCCCAAAATACTCTTGAATTACATCAGATTTATAGTTTACACACATTGTTATGTCTGTATACCCATATTGTGCAAATTTTTCCACAATAGTTTGCAGTATTGGTTTATTACCTACTTTTAGCATAGGTTTTGGAGTATTTTCAGTAAGTGGTCTAAGCCTTGTTCCCAAACCACCAACCATCAAAATTATTTTATTTGATTTCTTTTCTCTCGTTATAAGTTCACTAAGAGTTTCTAATCCTAATAAATTACCCTTATTATCTACGATAGGAATTTGATGTAATTTTTTTATCTTACACAAATTAATAATATCTTCCTTAGAATCATTACTACTTGCTACTGTTGGCGTTTTAAAGTAAATATTTTTTACACTATCATTTAAAGAAGCATTATTTAAAAGTGCTCGTCTAACGTCTCCATCACTTATAGTTCCTAATAATTTTTTCTTTTCATCTACCACTATTGCTAATTGTTTCGAACTTCTATCTATAATTTCAAGTACTTGTAAAATACTAGTCGATTCTTTTACTAAAATATCATCAATATTTATCATTACTTATTCTCTTCCCAGATAGAATTTTTTAACTCCCAAAAAGTATCTTTTTGTTGCCATATATGTTCCCCTCTCCAGCTATCAATAATTTCATTTAACTCATCTTCTGTCATTTCACAATAATCCAAAAATTCTTTTAAATACTTACTTGGAAATTCTCCATCATAGTTTTTGATTAAGTCAATACCATCTTCTCTAGTTCTTCTTCCCACTCTTATCTCTTGTGCAGTATCAGATGTTGTTCTACCAATTCCAAATTTGATGTATGCAAGATAATAGTGAAATCCATCGAGTTTATCATCTAAACTTGCATAATTACTATATGTACCTTCTGTTCTTTCATCTGCTGCTGAAAATCCAGTATATTCCTTACAATATTCATAAATTGCTTTCGAATCCCAAAATTTGTAATATCCAAAAAAATGAATTTCTGTTTTATTTTCTTTAATCTTTTGAAAATCTGGTCTCATAAAAGGGGCTAAGTCATTTTTAGTAATTCCATGTTTTTCCCAGAAATCTGGAGCTAATCCTGAAAAATAAGTTTTTTCATCATCTTCAATTGGTCTATCAGGTCTAAAAGCATTTTTCATACTTCCTCCATATTCAACTTCTCCATTTTCTCCATACATTATTAAAGATACATTATGTTGTACTGCCATTTTTATAGGAAAGTTAACTTGTCCATAAATAAATGGTTGGAAAGGATCCCCCATGTGTTTGAAAGATAAACTTGTTAGTTTACGAGTAATTTTTCCATTAGGTCTTCCTAAAATATTATCAAACCCAGAAGAAATAAAAGCATCTAAATTTCTTCTTCCAATTAGTGTTGGTAATAATGGAGACCAAGTAACAGTTAAAGGATTCATTCCATATTTAAATTTAAGCATATGAGCAACATAACTTCCATCTTTCCCACCACTACAAGGAACTATAACATCATAACTTCCATCATTTTTCCTATGTTTATCACATAATGCTTTTAATTCATTATCCCGTTGATTCCAATTTATTTTAGTCTTTTTGAATTCTGCATATTCGCAAGCTGAACATACTCCTTCATCATTAAATGTTATTCTGGGTCTTTGATTTGAAATAGTACATTTTTTACAATATATAATTTCACTTGGCAAGTTATATAGCTCTTGAATATTTCTTTTCATTTGATAAATCTCTCTTTTATTTATTTTCGTTGCTATTTGTTTTTGTATCATAAAATGGTTTTTTTAAAATGTTATCTAAATCTACTTTTTTTATCTCTTCAATAACTTTCTTACTAGCACATCCATCACCATATGTATTGTTAACTATTTTAAGGGCATTTTGAAAATTTTTTGTATAAATATCCTCAAATACTTTAGTTATAGAAGCTTTTCTAGGCTCGCAATCAATAATGCTATCTGCTTTTATACGGCCTTTTTGTCTATCTCCAATATTTATTGTAGCAATTCTAAAACTTGGTGCTTCAGTAAGTCCACTTGAACTATTTCCTACCATTGCATCAACATATTGTAAAGCACTTAAGTATCTTAATTGACCAAGAGATGTAAAGCCAATTGATTTATGAGCATTTTTTACTACGTATTCATCAATCATTTGATTTATTACTCTTCCATCTGTATCACTATTTGCTTTTGTGAAAATTATATTTGTATCTTTTAATTCATCTACTGCATTTAATAGCTCTTGAAATTGTTCTTGTGCTGTTGAGCTTTCTAAAGTTACTGGATGAAAGGTCACTAAGATATTTTTTTTATTTAATTTAAAATCAATCGACTTTTCAAATTCTTCTTTTGTTAAAAGTTTAAGCCTTTTAATATTCTCAATTCCTAATCCACCAACATTAAAAACTCTTGAAGGATTTTCTCCAAGTTGTATCACTCTATTTTTATATTCATCTGCTGCTGTAAAATGAAGATGACTCATTTTTGTAATACTATGACGAATCGACTCATCAAAAGCGCCCTCAGTTGTTTCACCACCATGTAAGTGGGCAATAGGAATTTGTGCAATCATTGCAGCACTAACGCACGAAAATATTTCATATCTATCACCAAGTACAATTAAAATATCAGGTTTTAATTCAGCATAAGCTTCTGCAAAAGATATTTGAGCCAGTCCCATAGATTTTGAAATACCTACAGGAGTATCAGAAGATAAAAGCATCTCTATTTTTTTATTTATTTTAAATTCTTTTTCTATTTCTTTATAAGTGAGTCCAAATTCTGGGCTTAAATGCATACCTGTAACAATTAACTGTAATTCAAGTTCTTTATCATTTTGGATCTCTTTTAGGAGCCAATAAAGTAATCCATACTCAGCTCTTGTTCCTGTTATTACACATACTTTTCGTCTACTCATCTTTATTCCCACTAATATTTTCTAAGAATTGAATTTTTTCTATATAGCTATCATTAAGCGCAAAATGTTTAAATATTTCTTTTTCTTCATTTGATTTATTAATAAAATCTATTCCTTTCCTGAAAAAAACATCATCATCTTCAAAAACTGAAAAAAACAGTTCGGAAGTCTCTGCAAATTTAAAATATGGAGTTACAAATGTTGATAACTTAAATAATTCTAAGTCATTTTCGATTATAAAACATTTCTTTGCTAAAATATTTTTATGCACTCTTTCTAAGTGAACACCCAATCCTACACCAAAAAAAACAAAATTTCCAGTTTTTTCTTTAAAGATTTCTGATACTTCAAATGCATATTTATTACTATTTTCTGAATAAAATAAATTACCTGTTTTCAGTTCTTTAAGATTAAAATAATTATTATAAAATATCAACTCATATTTATTTTGATACACTCCTTGGTCAATTGCAGAATCAAGTGAAGCTAACATTGAATATATTTCTGGTTGAAACTCTTCAAAATATTTTATATTCTTTTCGAAATTATCTATAATTTTTGTTTCTATTTTTTGAATCGGAGATAAATGTGCACTATATATTCCACTTATATCCTCGAAATTATAATTTACTGTTTCACATGGATAGGTAATTTCTTCCAACTTACTTTTTGAACTAATACTTCTTATTTTTAAAGCTTCTGGTAATTCAATATTTGCTAATTTTTTTATAGACATATCCAAACCATGTTCTAAACTTTTAATAAAATTACCATCTATTTGAGATATATTTGAAATAATATTTAATGTAACATCAAATCCTAATTCAGCTAGTCCTTTTGAAAAATCTTCTTTATCTTTATACATAGCAATTCTATCTTTTATTGAGTGATAAAATATATATCTAGTCTTTGATTCTGATTTTTTTGCCATGATTTTATTATGCAACTTATTTGATAAATCTCTTATTTCATAATTGTCTTTTGACAAATAATAAAAAGAATCATCGTTATTGCTCCAGAATTTCTTTGTAAAGTAATTAATAATTAAATTTTCACCATATATTCCCCTGCATTCTTCATGTAATGGATTGTTTTCTTTACCAATTATGTAATTTAATGGAGGTTTTACATACGATGAGTTATCAATAACACAATCAATTGAGTTTGGGACAATTTTAGCTATTAAATTTGCAATATAACCTCCATGGCTACTTCCAATTAAAATAGTCGGATAATTATCTATAAAATTTAAATTTCTACTTTTTAGTTCTTTTAACACATTTATGTGATCTAATGCTTGCAAAATACCAAAATTTTGATACTCATTATTTTTGGGCAGTATTGTAACTGTTTGCACAATAATCTCATTTTTGTCAAGTTTCCCTTCATCTTTTCTGGCCTTAATTTCTTCATTAATATTATTTAATATTTCATGTAGATCATCCGTTTCAACTTCAATATTAAATCGCTTTAAATTTGAAAGTAGCACCAGTTCATCATAATCATCTAAAGTCTCTACTCCACCATTGTTTAATCTAGAAGAAAAACAATGATATATAACACTAACAGCTACTACATTAAATTTTTTTGCTATATAATCTCTTAACTTTTGAGAGTACTCACTATTTGTATCATCGCCAAAACCAGGAATAATAAAAACAATTCCTTTTAATTTCTTATTTTTAGGATATGTATAGTTATAGATAACACCTTTTTCTCTTTTTATTGATAGTTCAAAATCATAACTTGAATTTGTAATAGAACCTTCTCTGATTAAATTATCTCTCACATAATCTCCTAAATAATTTCATCGTATTCATAATCTTTATTAGCAACCGTTCCAACTATTTCATCCCAACGCATTGGATTTATTCCATTCCCAGGTCTTTTAATAGTTAAATTATTTTCTGTTAAAGTTTGACCTTTTTTAATATCACATTTTGCAACTATAGATTTTCTAGCAATATTAATATTTGGCGTTTCACTCTTTGAAGGTTTTTTTATACTACTTCCAAGTGCTAATTCAATATTTCTTATAGCTTCAACCATAGCTTTTAATTCATGTGGTTCTAAACTAGCTTTATGATCAGGTCCTTCCATCGTGCAATCAAGTGTAAAATGTTTTTCTATACAACTTGCACCCATAGCAACTGCAGCTGTTGGTATTTCTATTCCTAAAGTATGATCACTATATCCGTAAGCCACATCAAATGTATTTCCTATAGTTATCATTGCTCTTAAATTTACATCTTCCATTGGAGTTGGATACATAGTATTTGCATGTAGTACTGTAATATTTTCTTTTTTTGTCCCAGCTTTATATAGTACATCTAAAGCATCTTCTATTTCACCAATATCAGCCATCCCTGTTGAAAGAATCACTTTTTTATTTAGTTTTCCTATATGTCTAAGATATGGAAGATTTGTTATTTCTCCACTTGGGATTTTAAATATTTCTAATCCTAAATCATTTAAAAGTTCAATACTATCATGATCAAAAGGAGTTGATAGAAACATAATATTTTTTGAGTTGCAGTAAGCAATAAGCTCTTTATGTGTATCAATATCTAGTTCTAGTTTTTTAAGCATATTAAATTGTGAATCATCTGCATCATTCATATTGTTTTTTTGATAATCAGCTTTTTGTGCATTTTTACTTACAAGATTAGAAGCTTTGAAAGTTTGAAACTTAACTGCATCGACTTTAGCTTCAACTGCAATATCAATTAGTTTTTTTGCAAGTTCGATACTTCCATTATGATTAACACCAGCTTCTGCTATTATAAATACTTTATTAATTTTATCTTTCACTTTACTAAACTCCCCGCTTTTACAAATCCATTTATTTCTATATATTGTTTTGAAGTTGCATTACTTCCTACAAAAGTGTTAGCTTTTACTTTAACCCCACCATTTATAACACTTGCAGTTGAAATATGACAATTATCTTCAATGATAACATCATGTTCAATTAGTGCTTTTGTATTAATTATACAATTTTTCCCAATCTTTGCATTTGCATTCACTAATACATGATGCATAATTATTGTTCCTTCTTCTATACAAGAGTGTTTTGAGACATATGAAAGTGGTGAAATTATCACAGGAAGATTAAATCCTATCTCTTTTAATTTATTAAATAATTTTACTCTTATGTGGTTTGATTCTATTTGTCCTACTGTAATTATTGCATTTTTACAAGTTTCAAATATCTCTTCTAAGTCATCATCACAAGCAATGATTTTATACCCTAAAATATCACTTCCGATTAACTCTTTTTTATCTATAATTCCAATAATTTGATATTTGTCTTCTTGTTCAATAACATCAATTACACTATGACAATGTCCACCACCACCTAATAAAACTATTTTCTCTTTCATTATAATATTACCGAACTTGGAATATTTACAACTCTTTCTTCAAGATATTTAGAATTTTTCAAATCATCTTTTTGACAATCTTTAAACATTTTTAATTCATTCATTAATTTCCAAATAGGTCTGGTCATTACTCCATTTTTATTTGTAAACTCTAAAAACTCATCTCTTTGATTTTTATCTTTTAATAAAACAGCTTGAAGCCAATAGTTTGTTCTTGAGTCTTTTAACTCTTCTATAAAATTGATATCTTCTTTTGAGAAAAACTCTTTATATTTTAAAGCTAGTTCTCTTTTAGATTTCAAAAATCCATCTAGTTGTTCTAATTGTGCTACAAGTAATGCTGCATTTATATTTGGAAGTCTATAATTATAAGCTATTTGATCATGTACATATTCATATGGATGAGGAATTTTTGCTGTTGTTGTGATATGTTTTGCTCTTTTTGCTAAGACTTCATCATCTGTTACTATTACTCCACCACCACCTGAAGTTATGATTTTATTTCCATTAAAAGAAAAAGCTCCAACTTTTCCAAATGTTCCTGTGTGTTTTTCTTTATAATAACTTCCTAAACTCTCTGCTGCATCTTCTACTAAAGTTATATTCCAAGCATCACATATCTCTTTTATTTCATCGATTCTACATGGATGTCCAAAAGTGTGCATTGGAACGCATGCTTTTATTATCTTTTTTGTAGTTTCATTTATACATTTATTGTTTATAAGTTCACAATTAGATTCTAAAAATTCTTTTAATGATTTTGGGCTCATTCCCATTGTGTCTAAATCAACATCAACAAAAATTGATTTTGCTCCAATATAAGAAATTGCATTACAAGTTGCTATAAATGTGAGAGCTTGAGTTATAACTTCATCTTCTTTTTGTACATCTGCTAAAATAAGTGAAATATGAAGTGCTGCTGTGCCATTTACTGTTGCAATTGCATATTTACTACCAACAGATACGGCAAACTCTTTTTCAAAAGTATCAACATATTTTCCAACACTTGATACAAATGTAGAATCAATACAATCATTTAAGTATTTTTTTTCATTTCCTACAAATCGAGGTTCATGTAAAGGAATAAACTCATTTGTTTTAAATGTTTGTTTTATAAAATCAACTATATTTTGCATATTACATCTTTCCATCAAGATATTTACCAGTTTCTTTATGTCCAAAATCTGGAATCATTGTAAAAAATTCTTTTACGATATCTTCTTTTGTCCATGATAATTCTTGCTTATATTTTTTTATTATTGTTTCAAAATGATTTAATTTTGCTTCATCATAAATAGCTTCATTTTTTATAACTCCAAGATTTTCAAATCTATTCATATCTAAAACTTCAGAATCTGTAAAAAATTCTTCAAAATCTTTTTCACCTGTTGTATCACTTGAAGTAAATAAACAAGGCCATTTACCTTCAGATGGTAATGTTTTTGCTAATTCTCTTGCTTCATCTTCATCTTTACATAAATATGGCTCGTATCCCAAGTCTTTTAGATATTTTACTGCAATATCTGCAAAAGTTATAAGATGTAGATTTTCACTTAATTTTGGAAAAAATATATCTCTATTTTCACCAAAAATACAAGACATCAAACAAAGTTCACCACTTTCTTGTGGAGTTACGAAATATCTTTTTATATCATTTGGTGCAACGATTGGTTGTTGTTTTTTAATACGTTGATCAAATCCATGAAGTAAACTTCCATCACTAAAAGCTACATTTGCAAATCTTGCCATTGAAACATTTATTTGTTCTGAACGTCTGTTTACAAACATTTCCATAATTCTTTTGCTTGCACCCATCATATTTACAGGATTAGCAGCTTTATCCGTACTTACACAAAAGTATTTTTTCGATTTATTTTCTATTGATTGTAGAAGTGTTTTATCTGTATTAAATACATTTGTTTCAATCATACGCATAAGAGTAAATGGATCTTTTTCACTTCGTACATGCTTTAATGCTGATAAATTTAAAACATAATCATATTTTCCATCAGATTTTATAAAAGCATCATATTCGAATGAGCCAATATCTAAGGCAAATGTTTGAAAATCTCCATCAATATATCCAAAACTACTTCTTATATCTCGAACAAGTTCTACCATGTTATTCTCAGATATATCTACTACATGTAGTTTTTTAGGACTTCTTTTAAATATCTCTTTTGTAACAGCTTGGCCAATACTCCCTGCTCCACCTAAAACTAAGAATGTAGAATTAGAAACTATTTTTTCAAGCTCATTGTTATTATTTGAAATATCTTCTGTGAAAAGTTCTTTTATTCGGCCGATTAAATTTAGTGTTTTATTCATTTTATTAGCTTTAAGTAAATTTTATATAGAATATATCTAAATTATATTTAGGTTATAGTAATGACAAATAATTCAATCCCTGAAGACATAATCAAAATTCAAAAAAAACTTGCTTCTTTTGAAAAAGATTCTAGAAATTATAAGAAATATACAAAAATTCTTGCAAAACATGTGAAATCATTCACTATGAAAAAAAGAGTAAACTCCCATATAAAGACCATTGAGTCTATTGAAAAAATTGAAAATGAAGCTATAAAATAAAAAACATTACATTTTGTAATAAAAATCACTCCTTCATAAAACTTCTGCTAAAATTCCAACATAAAATATGAATAACCCAATATAGGAAATAACATGGATGACAATCAAAAAAAATCACTAGAATTAGCAATCAAACAAATTGATAAAACATTTGGTAAAGGAACTCTTATTCGACTTGGAGATAAAGTTGTAGTTCCAATGGAAACTATTAGTACAGGTTCTTTAGGGCTTGACTTAGCACTAGGTGTTGGTGGTCTTCCAAAAGGAAGAGTTGTTGAGATTTATGGACCTGAAAGTTCTGGTAAAACAACACTTACTTTACATGCAATTGCAGAGTGTCAAAAAGCTGGTGGAGTTTGTGCATTTATTGATGCGGAACATGCTTTAGATGTTGGATATGCAAAAAACTTAGGTGTTGATACGGATAATTTACTTGTTTCTCAACCTGATTTTGGGGAACAAGCTTTAGAGATTTTAGAAACAGTTATTAGAAGTGGTGCTGTTGATTTAGTTGTAATTGACTCGGTTGCTGCATTAACTCCAAAAGTTGAGATTGATGGAGATATGGATGACCAACAAGTTGGTGTTCAAGCTAGACTTATGTCAAAAGCACTTAGAAAAATCACTGGTTTATTAAATAAAATGAACTGTACAGTTATTTTCATTAACCAAATAAGAATGAAAATTGGAATGACAGGTTATGGAAGTCCAGAAACTACAACAGGTGGAAATGCACTTAAATTTTACTCATCAGTAAGACTCGATATTAGAAGAATTGCTACACTTAAACAAGGTGAAAATTCAATCGGTAATAGAGTAAAAGTAAAAGTTGTAAAAAATAAAGTTGCAGCTCCATTTAAATTAGCTGAGTTTGATATCATGTTTGGAGAGGGTATTTCAAAAACTGGAGAATTAGTTGATTATGGTGTTAAACTTGACATTGTTGATAAAGCTGGTGCTTGGTTCTCTTATGGTGATTCAAAAATTGGACAAGGAAGAGAAAATTCTAAAGTATTCCTAAGAGAAAACCCAGAAATTGCAAAAGAAATAGAGAAAAAGATTCTTGATTCTATGGGAATTAATGATGCTTTAATTACTGGAAGCTCTGATGACCTTGATGATGCATCTGAAATAGACGAATAAAAATTAATTAAAAGAGGGAATACTTATTCCCTTTTATTGTAAAAACTCTCAAAAAAAACTTATCAAAAAATCATAAAAGCAAATAACAAAATTTTTTTAGCTATAATATTTAAAATTATGAAAACAGGAGACCTAAGTGGTATTTATCGATAATGTATACGCTGATGAAGTATTAGATTCAAGAGGAAATCCAACTGTAAGAGCAACAGTTATATTAAGTGATGGTACAAAAGGTAGCGCAATAGTACCAAGTGGTGCTAGTACTGGAAAAAGAGAAGCTTTAGAACTAAGAGATGGTGATAACAGATTTTTAGGAAAAGGTGTTTTAAAAGCTGTTGAAAATGTAAACACTACAATTGCAAATGAATTAATCGGATTAAGTCCTTTTAATCAAGCTGAAATAGATGCAACTATGAAAGATATAGATGGTACACATAACTACGCAAATCTTGGTGCAAATGCTGTTTTAGGTGTTTCAATGGCAACAGCACGAGCGGCTGCTGAATCATTAAAAATCCCATTATACAGATATTTAGGTGGGGCAAATGCTATGACTATGCCTGTTCCTATGTTTAATATCATTAATGGTGGAGAACATGCAAATAACTCTGTTGATTTTCAAGAATATATGATTATGCCTGTTGGATTTGAAAACTTCAACGAAGGTTTAAGAGCTGTTGCTGAAATTTATCAACACTTAAAAAAAGTTATTGATTCTATGGGTGAAAGTACTGCTGTTGGTGATGAGGGTGGATTTGCTCCAAACTTAAAATCAAATGAAGAACCAATCACTGTAATTATGTCTGCTATCGAAAAAGCTGGATATAAAGCTGGTGAGCAAATTGCAATTGCCCTTGATGTCGCTGCATCTGAATTAATAAATGAAAAAGGTTTATATGTTCTTAAATCTGAAAATAGAGAGCTTACTTCTGCTGAATTAGTAGCTTATTATGCTGATTTATGTGCAAAATATCCAATCGTTTCTATTGAAGATGGTTTAAGTGAAGATGACTGGGACGGATGGAAAATTTTAACTGATGTTTTAGGACATAAAGTTCAATTAGTTGGGGATGATTTATTTGTTACTAACGCCGCAATCTTAGCTGAGGGAATCAAAAAAGGAATTGCAAATTCTATTTTAATTAAACCAAATCAAATTGGAACAGTTAGTGAAACTATGCAAACAATCAGACTTGCACAAAGAAATAACTACAATTGTGTAATGTCACACAGATCAGGTGAAAGTGAAGATGCATTTATTGCTGATTTTGCTGTTGCTTTAAATTGTGGTCAAATAAAAACAGGAAGTACTGCAAGAAGTGATAGAATTGCTAAATATAACAGACTTCTAGAAATTGGTGCAGAAGTAGCTTATGCTGAATATCTAGGAAAAGAACCTTTTAGAAAATAGTATTAGACAATGAAATTATTAGCAGCATATAAGAAATTTATATTAGTAGTATTTATATCTTTAATTATTACTATACTTTTTTCTTATCATACTGTTAATATTCTCTTTGGAGATAACTCTTTACAAGTTTATAACTCTTTAAAATATAAAAAAGATTATCTTGAAGGAGAAATCCTTCGATTACAAAGAGAAAATGCCTACTTGCAAAAAGAGTATTTTGAATTAAAAAACTTGGAGCCAGATCAATGAAAACTTTATTTTTATTTACATTAGCTGTTATTTTATCTACAAATTTAAATGCTAGAGAAAACCCTTTTGCAATCACAAATGCATATGAAGAAGAATCAGCAAGAATTCTTGAATCAAATGAAGGACCTACTACTTTAGAAAGTATGCAAGAATCACAATATGTAAAACAAATGCAAGAAAAGATGTCAAAAACTACATCACTTGATGGAAATAAAAATATAGTTAATGATACTTCAAGAAAACCAGCTCCTTTAATCAAAGATGGACCAAGTGCTCCTAAATCTTACTCAAAAAAAGAAGTTGATTCAATTATTCAAAAAACTAAAAAACAAACAGAAAAGAAAACTCAAGACATTGTAAAACAAGAGTTATCAAAAACACAAAATAGTGAACCAACTCAAGTTGTATATGTAAAACCAAGAGCAGATGTAGCAGAAGATGATGCCCTTGTTGCAAAAAAACTACTTCCATTTGTTAAAATAGAATTTAATGATGATAAATTGATTATTAATACTGATGATTATAAAGTTTCAAAAAAGTTTTCTATTGTAAAAGAGAATAAAATTATTATTGATTACAAAGCTGACGTTAATTTCAATACTAAAAAAGATGATATTGAGTCAAAAAATTTCAAAAAAATTGCTATTGGAAATCATAAATCAGAAGGTTATTTCAGAATCGCAATCGAACTTATTGATAAACCATCTAAATATGATGTTGCATATAAAGATAATTTAATTACTATTTCTAAAATAAACTAAACTTGTAATTATTCTAATAATAACCATTACAAGTAATACTTCTAAAATAGATGCTAGAATAAAAGCATAATAGTATTCTTGTGTTATTGACTGATTGTTGTATGCAATCGTTGAAACAGCAATTAACAGCGTCAATGGCATTGAGTGACATAATCCTAACATATAAAATCTATTCCATCCCATCTCTTTTACAAACAACAACGAAGCTAATAATCTAATTACTATCATTGCAAGTGTTATTAAAAATGCTTTTATAACTAAATCCCAATTTAACAGTGCTTCTATTTCTAATGATGCTCCAACAGAAATAAAGAATATAGGAACCAACCAACCAAAACCAAAGTGTTCTAGTTTATTTGGTAATTGTTTATTATGCTCTTCAAAAAATGTTGTGATAAAAATACCTGCTATAAATGCCCCAAATGCAATTTCTAAATGTAGATACATCATAACTGTAATCATTAAAAAAAATATCGCCATTGATATTCTAATATCTTGTTCTTGATGGTCTTTTTCTGGCATTAAATAGTTTTTAATTTCAGGAAACCACCAAATAAGATTGTGAAACAGTTTATAAACCATAAGCATAGCCACAAGAAATAAAATAAATAATGCCATAGTTTTATAAAAATCTGCACCAACTCCAAATTCAAAAGCAGCAGATACGGTTGTAAGCGCAAAAATAGATATTATTTCACCTATAAGTCCTACAATAAATGCCATTTTAATCCACTCAGTATCTCCATACTCTTTTTTTAAAGCAGCAAGTACCCCAATAGATATTAAAGGTAAAATAACTATAAATATCTTTCCTAAATCAAAATATAAAGTTATACATATAGAACTTGAGAATAAAACAACATTATATAAAAGTGATTTCTTAAGCATTGTAGGTGAAATTGATAATAACTTCTTTAAATCTATTTCAAGACCTGCTAAAAACATTAAATATAAAAATCCTAATTCTGCAACTAAATGAAAAGTAGGATGATCTACAATAAAGGCTAAATATGCAGCAAAAGTTCCCATCATAATTTCAACAGGAATTGTAGGAAGTTTTAGAAGTTTAGATATTAATGGTGAAGAAAATATTATTAAAGATATGGTTATAATTATTGATATTTCTCCACCCATTTTAATCCCTACTTTTCGTCTGGCATTAGATGGAAGTTTTTAGCTATTTTATAACCAAAAGATTCAAGTGCTTCAACATCATCCTTTGGAGTTTTTCCAGTTGTTGTTAAATAATCACCAATAACAAATGCATTAGCACCTCTTTTGAAGATTTCGTATTGTTCATCTCCAAACATTAACTCCCTACCTCCTGCAACCATAATTTTATGTGCATTTGGAATCATCTTTCTAGCAAGTGTAATTAAATCAAATGCTTCTTCTCTGTTAATTGTATTTTCTACAATTGGTAAAGCTTCATTTGGATGAAAAAAGTTAAGTGGCACGTTCATTGGATCAAGTGAATTAATAGCTTCTATCATAGAAATTCTATCTTCTTGTGTTTCTCCCATTCCAAAAATTCCACCACAAACAAGTTTTAAACCAGCTTCTTTTACATTTAAACATGTTTGATATCTTTCATCCCATGTGTGTGTTGTACAAATTGTTGGATAAAAATCTCTTGAAGTCTCTAGATTATGGTTATAGTTATCAACACCTGCTGCTTTTAATTCTTTTAATTGCTCAACAGACGCCGTTCCATTACATGCTATTAGTCTTAGCCCTAAGTTAGCATCTTTAACTGCACGCGCAGCTTGTGCAATAAATTTAGTTTTTTTATCAGTTAGTCCCAGACCTGCTGTTACTAAACAAAAACCAACAGCACCATTTGCTCTAGCTTTCGTAGCTTCAAGTACGATTTGTTCTATACTTTTTAATGTATATCTTTGAATATCTGCTTTATATCTTACACTTTGTGTACAGAATTTACAATCTTCATTACAAGTTCCGCTTTCAACATTACAAATAGCACATAAAAATATTTCTTCATTATTATCGTTCATATATATATTCTTCTTTCTTAAAATTTTTTTCATTAATATTTCTAAAATAGCGTGAGATTATATACTCATTTTCTTTAATCTCTAGTTGTACACATTCAATCAAAGGCTTTTCTCTTGCACAGATTTCACCTGGATTTATAAATAAAGTTTTATTTTTATACTCACATTCAAACATATGAGTATGCCCAAAAATCACTATTTGACTATCAGGAGCCATATAATATGGTAAATGCATAAGTTTAAATTTTACATCTTTTATTTGAAAGTAATATGGTTCTTGCTTTATATTATATTTTGAAGATAAATCAATTAAATTTCTGTCATTATTTCCAAAAACTGCTATATATTTGAGTTTTGATTCTTCTAATAATTCAAGATTATTTTCTATACATAAATCGCCAGCATGAATTAAATATTCACTATTTAATTCTTTTAAAAAATCGATAACTTCTCTCGTATAGTCACTTTTGTGGTGACTATCTGATAGTATTCCAATTTTCATATTTATTATTTAGAACTCTTTTTTGTTGTAGTTGTTGTTTTCTTTGCAGTTGTCTTTTTAGCTACTGGCTCTTTTTTCGTTGTTGTTTTTTTAGTAGCTGTTGTTTTTGAAGTTCTTGAACCTTTTCCTGATTTTGAATCTTTTTCAATTATTTCTAAACATTGCTCAAGAGTTAAATCATTTGCTTCAGTTCCTTTTGGAATTTTGAAGTTTTTTCTACCTTGTTTTATATAAGGTCCATATTGTCCTATTAAAACTTGTATTTTTTCTTTATCAAATGATTTTATAGTTGATTTCTCTTTAGCTTCATCTAACTCTTTTATTATCTCTAATGCTCTATCTAAACCAATAGTATATGGATCATCAGTTTTTAGTGAATAATATTTTGTTTTGATTTGTAAATATGGTCCAAATCTTCCAATATTTGCTTTAATCTCTTCACCGTTTGCATCAACTCCCACAACTCTTGGAAGTGTAAATAAAAACATTGCTTCTTCAAAAGTAATTGTATCCATATTTAAATGATCTGGAATTGCTACAAATTTTGGTTTTTCTTCATCATCTTTTGTTCCAATTTGAATAAATGGACCAAATCTTCCAACCCTTGCACTTACTGGTTTTCCAGATTTTGGATCAATTCCAATTTCTCGCACTTGTAAATAATCTTCTTTATTTACACTTGTTTCTTTTTCATCTATAGTTTTTTTAAAATCTCCATAAAAGTTTTTCATCACATCTTCCCATGCGATTTTTCCAAGTGCTATTTCATCAAACTCTTCTTCAATTTTTGCAGTAAATCCTAAATCAATAATATATGAAAAGTGATCAACTAAAAAGCTATTTACAACTTCACCTGTTGGAGTTGGAATTAGTTTTTTATCTTCTGTTTTACTCACATACTCTCTTGCTTGAATAGTTGAAATTGTAGGAGCATATGTTGATGGTCTTCCAATTCCTTCACTTTCAAGTTTTTTAACCAATGAAGCTTCTGTATATCTTGCTGGTGGTTTTGTAAAGTTTTGCTCTGATTCAAGATTTTCTAACTCTAGAACTGTTCCTACTTTTATATTTGGTAAGATTTTTTCTGTACTATCAAGGGCAGCTTCTGGATTATCACTACCTTCTGTATAAGCTTTCATGAATCCTGCAAAAATAATTCTTTGACCTTTTACTTGGAATTCATACTCTTTATTATTACCAGCTTCAATTTTATATGTTGTATTTGCAATTTTCGCAGCAGCCATTTGAGTAGCTAGTGTTCTTTTCCAAATTAAACTATATAGTTTGTATTGGATATTATCAACATAAGATTTTATTTCACTTGGTTTTAATGCTAAATCTACAGGTCTTATTGCTTCGTGGGCTTCTTGTGCACCTTTTGCTTTTGATTTGTAAACCCTTGGTTTTGGTAATGAATACTCTTTTCCATACTCATCTTCAATTACAAGTTTTGCAGCGCTTGTAGCTACTGTTGATAAGTTTAATGAGTCTGTTCTCATATAAGTTATCAATCCACCTGTATGACCTGGAATATTACCAACATTTCCTTCATAAAGTTGTTGAGCAACAATCATAGTTTGTTTTACAGAAAGCCCTAGTTTTCTACTAGCTTCTTGTTGTAAAGTTGATGTTGTAAATGGAGCTGCTGGATTTCTAATGCTATCTTTTTCTTCAATATCATTTAATTGATATATTCCTTGATTTAAAGAATCTTCAATTTTTAAAGCTTCTTGTTCATTATTAACTTTTGCAGTTTTTCCATTTATTTTTGCAAGTTCTGTTTTTAATTCAGGATTCATAAAATCAGCTTTTACTCTCCAGTATTCTTCTGGAATAAATGCTCTGATTTCATTTTCTCTATCTACAATGATTCGCACAGCTACACTTTGAACACGTCCAGCACTTAGACCATATCTTACTTTTTTCCATAATAATGGTGAAAGTTCATATCCAACAGCACGATCTAGTATTCTTCTTGCTTGTTGTGCATCAACTAAATGTTGATCAACATCTCTTGGATTTGATAATGCTTTTAGAATTGCTTCTTTTGTAATTTCGTGAAACACAATTCTTTTTATAGGGTTTTTTTCAATTTTAAGTGCGGGAATTAAATGCCAAGCAATTGCTTCTCCCTCTCTATCCTCATCGGCCGCTAGGTAGATAGTTGTATCTTTTGTTATGTGCTTTTTTAAATCACTTATTACTTTTTTCTTATCTGCAGAAACAAGATATTTTGGTTTAAAATTATCATCAGGATCAAAACCTAATTGAGATTTTGGCAAATCCCTAACATGACCCATTGATGCCATAACTACATAATCACTACCTAAAAATTTCGAGATTGTCTTTGCTTTTGCTGGGGACTCCACTATTACTAAATTCTTCACTAAAAAACCTTACATTATTTTTAAAGTTTGCATTTTAACATAAAATAAATAATATTACTTATAAATAATTATTTCTTCTTTTATGTCTATATTAAACTGTTTTTTTATCTTTTCTTTTGCTTCTTCTATTAAATACACTGCATCTTCAAAAGTTCCATCACCATAATTTACTAAAAAATTTGCATGCTGTTCTGAAAAACTCATATCACCTTTTTTTGCACCTTTTAATCCAATTTCTTCGATTAATTTACCTGCAAAATTATCTTTTGGGTTTTTAAAACAAGATCCAGCACTAGGAACATGTGGCTGATTATCTCTCATTTTATTAAACTCTTTTAACATTTCTTTACTAAATCCATACTCTACATTAAAAACAACTTCATAAACTATTGTATCTATTTTTGTTTTTCTATATGAATATTCAATATCTTCTTTTTTAATATATCCATCTTTTGTTTTGATACTATGAATATAATTGAACATTTCCCATGATTTTAAACCTGCATTCATTTTTACTAAACCACCTAAATTTCCAGGTAATTTTGATAAAAATTCTAGATTTGCAATATCATTTTTTCTTGTATGTGTTAAAAGTTTTCCCGATGTTGTTGCACATCCTACAAAAAGTAAATTATCATTTTGCTTAATATAATCAAATTCCTCACCTAAAATCGCAAATTTTTTATTTGTGTTTGGTGAAATTAAAAGATTATTAGCTCTGCCTATTATTTCAAAATCACTATAATCACCAATTTCATTAATAACAAGTACATCTAAAACTGGACCTATTTTTATTGATGAATATTTTTTAAAATCTATGGTTCTTATACTATTTTGCATTTATTATCTTGCTCTTAATTCTTCATATTCACTTGGTATTAAAAACTCTTTTGATTTTATAAGATTTTCATAAAATCCATTTTTATAACCTAATTCATATAATTTATCTAAAGCTTCATATTGAATATCACTCATTTTAACTGAATTATCATTTGCATATAAATCTAAATATTTATCCAATGTAGCGGCATTTACTCTAATCAAACCTTTTTCAATTAACATAGGAGTCAATACATGTCTATTTTTATTTGCAACTTCAACTGCTTTTATTAAGGTATTTTCATAATCAATTGCACTATGAAGAGGGATTGATCTTCTTAAACACATTCCTCCAAGAGGTAAAGGTAAACCTCCTCCACTTAATTCAACCCAAATATCCCACATTTCTTTTTCAACTTCTAATTTTTCATTATAATTTAAGATTGATTCATGAATTAAAACACCCGCATCAACAGTTCCATTTAAAACAGCTTCTTCTATTTCTAAAAAATTCATATATGAAATTCTTGCTTCTGGATATGCTATTTTAAATAAAAGTGCATTTGTTGTAAATTCACCACTAAGTGCAACTTTAAAATTTCTTTTTAATTTTGTTCCTATTTTTTTAATAAGTTTAGGTCCATAACCTTCACCAAAAGAAACAGCTGTTCTTAAAAGTGCATAATCATCTTTAACAAAAGGATATAAAGCAAATGAAATTGCGCAAATATCGTACTCACCTTTTAAAGTAGCTTGATTTAATGTCTCTATATCAGCTGCAATATTGTCAAATTTTGCATCTTTTGCTCTTACCCATCCAAATTTGATGGCGTAATACATAAAAATATCATCTGCATCTGGAGAATGTGCTACACTAATTGTTTTCAATATTTTTCCTTTTTATAAATCATATTCATATTTTAATTTTTTTATTATATCAAATACAGAAGTTGCATATTTTACGCCTGTATCTGTATTGTATTTCCAACCTGTATTATAACTAGCCCAAATTTTTATCCAGTTATCATTATGAACTTTTCTCCAATAATCTATTTCAACAATTGCATTTGCTGTTGAAAATCCAACATCATAAACAAGTTTTTGTGCAAAATATCTTCTATTATAAATGGTGTCTGGAACTTTTTGTCGTTTTATTACACTTTTTATATTTGATTGAAAAAGTCCATAATCATTACTTATTGGATTTATTAAGTTTTTACCTATTGATGATTCTTTTATTGCAATTGCCATTAAAGTATATTTCATATAATTATCATCTGTAAGTGATTTTATTTTTTTTAAAATTAATATATCCATATTACTTAAACTCAAAGAATTGGCATAAGATAAAGTAATTGATAATAAAAAAATAATAATTGTTTTTTTCATAAGTTTAGTTTACAATAATTCTAATCATTTTTACAAATGATTAGAATTTAATACTAGAATCCAGCATTTGATACGTAATAAGAGATTATTTCTAATAATGGCTCAATTAATAAAATAGATATTAGTGTTAAAAATACTGTAAATCCAACTATTGATTTCATTGGTAATGAAGCATTTTGCATAAATTTAGTTTTAGCGCCCTCTTCTGGATCATGTAAAAACATATAAGAAATTGGTCTTAAATAATAATATGCAGCAATTCCTGAATTAACTACGATTATAATTGCTAAGGCAATGTGTCCTGAATTTACAGCACTTCCAACTAAATACATCTTTCCCCAAAATAGTGCAAAAGGAGGAAGTCCTGTTAAAGCAAATAAGAACATTGCTAAAATAGAAGCTGTAAATGGAGAAATTTTTGCAAGTCCAGAGAACTTTTTAAATGCATAAGGAGATGCATAATCACCATACTCTTTACCTCTATTTAACCACAACATTCCAAATGCTCCAAAGTTTGTGATTGTAAATAAAATCCAATATAAAAATAGTGCTTGAGTAGCTTGCTGTGTTCCTATAACAATAGCAGCCATTGCCATACCTGCATTTGAAATTGATGAGTATGCAAGCATTCTTTTTATATCTTTTTGTTGAAGGGCAATTAGATTTGGAATAGTCATTGTTAAAATAACTGTTACATAAAGCATTGTTTGAATTATTGGGTCATTTGCATGAATAAATATTTCAAAAAATCTTAAAGCTACAACAAACCCAGCCATTTTAGGAACTACTGATAAAAATCCTGCCATTGCTGATGTTGAACCTTGGTAAACATCTGGAACCCAAACATGATATGGGAATAATGATAATTTAAATCCAATTGCCGCAAACATAAACACAAATCCTACTAAAACTAAAACATAATTAGCATAGTTTTCAGTAGATAAGAAACCTTCTTGTGCTACAACTTGTGCGATTTGTGCCAATTCAAGTGATCCTGTAATTGAATAAAATATCATAGAACCAAATACAAAAAATGCAGCTGCTAATGCGCCCATTGTAAAGTATTTAATAGCAGCTTCAATTGATACCATTCTATTGTGCATTGCAATCATTGTATATAGTGCTAAAGATGCTGTTTCAAGTCCAACAAATATCAAAATCAAAGAATCAGAACTTACCATAAACTGGAAACCAGCAACTGCAAATAAATATAGTGCAAAATATTCTGCATATCTAAAATCTTGAAATCTTAATTTTGAAAGACCTAAAAATATAAATAAAAGTGATCCGCATATAATAATACATTGAGATAAAATAGCAATTCCATCAAGTAGCATTAAATCAAATACACCTCTTTCTTCACCTTGATATGCTAAAAGTGTAAATAAATCAAAAATCAAAAATAATGCAACTAAAATTACATATAAAGATTTGTGTTTATCTTTATTAAATAAATCCGTTAACAATATACTTAAAGCACCAATAATAGCAATCGCCATTGGTGCTAGTGTTCCTAGGTTTAGACTTTCTAAACTAATATTAATAGGTTCTGGCATTATTTAAGCTCCCCAATAGAGTTTACAGCTCTTAATTTTTCTTTTGTATCTTCATTTACAGCTTTTATTTCCATAACTTTTGTAAGTTGCGTTACAGTTGTATTTAATGGTTCTAAAATTATTTTTGGATAAATACCTAAACCAAT
>JAGOIF010000186.1 GCA_017995775.1 Aliarcobacter sp. | reverse complement strand
GATGAAACTCTCTTAATCTTCCTTTTTGAGGTCTTTCATATCTAAACATAGGACCATAGTAGTACCACTTGTAAGTTCCACCAGCACGATCAAGTTTTTTCTCTACAAAATGTCTTACAACTCCAGCAGTTCCTTCAGGTCTTAAGCAAACATCGTTTTGCCCTTTGTCAATAAATTGATACATCTCTTTATTTACAATATCACTACTCTCTCCAACGCTTCTTTTAAAAAGTGCTGTCTCTTCTAAAAGTGGAGTCTCTATATAAGAAAAACCATATTTTTGTGCGATTTTTGAGGCATTTTCTACAAAATATGTAAAAAGTTCACTATCTCTTCCTACAATGTCTTTCATTCCTCTTAGACTTTGAATTGTATTACTCATTTATAAATCCTCTTTTTGCTAAAGTATCTATAATTTCATGTTGGATTTCTTCTATAGTTTTTAAATTATCATTTTCATTAGACATAATATTCTCCCAATTTTCATTCGAAACCATTTCGCAAAAAGTGTGATACACATTTTTTAAATAAGAATTGTCATTTTCATGTAGATCTTTTTTCTTATCTGTGTAGTCTCTTTTAGCTTTATTTAGAATTAGTTTATCAGATATATCTGGATTCATATTTAAAAAAAATATTAAATCTGGTTTTGGCAATTTATATATATTATATTCTAATTCTTCAATCCACTTTTTCAATCCATTTTTTTCTTTTATATCATTATATTTAGCTGTTTGATGTGCAATATTAGATGGCACATATCTATCACATATTACTAAATAACCTTGATTTAATTTTTCAATTAATTCATTTTTCTTCTCATATCTATCTCCAGCATATAACATTGCTGAAAGTTTTGGATGAATCTCATTAAGTCCACCAAATTCACCATTTAAATAATTACCTACTTCTTTTCCAAAAAAAGTTTCACTATAAAAAGGAAATTCAAATAGTTCAGTTTTAATACCTTTATCTTTCAAAAAATTAAACAATTTTTTTGTTTGAGTTCCTTTACCACTTCCATCAATTCCTTCAAAAACTATTAATTTACCTTTATGTCGCATGTCATTCCTCTATTTTTGTTTTTATTTCTATAATTTTATGTAAATTTACATTTTTTTCTTTTAATTTATTTTCCACATCTTTACCTATGGGTACGAATACAACTAAACAATCAGTAATTTCATAGTTATATTTTCTTAAGTCATCAATAATGTCAAGAACTTTTCTTCCTCCAGTAGTACTGTCATCAACAATTAATGCTTTTTTTAGTTTTTTTGGTTTTAAAATTCCAAAATCAAATTTACTTTTTACTTCTTTTTTATTTGCATTTTTTAATCTAAATTTTTCTTCTTCTGAATGTAACACAAAAGGTTTATTTACAAGTTTTGAATATTCATACGCTAGAATTGGTGCTCCTAATTTAGAAGTAACAATGAAATCATAATCAAGATTTAGATTTTTACTATAAGTCTGTAATTCTCTAGCAAAATCTTGTGCTGTTCTTTCATTACAGCAAGCTCCCATTAAATCAATGTAATCAGAAAAAAAATAACCATTAGAACCTTTGCCAATTTCTACTTGTTTATTTATTTTACATTTATCAAGTTTTTCTTCTATTCTTTTTATATTTTTCTCATCATATAAACATTTATGAACTTTTTCTTTATTTTCTTTAACATCAAATCCTAAATCTCTTAAAACTTCAATAGTTGTATCAATTTTATTTCTAGTTAGCCATTTTGTAAATTTATAAGGTAAAAAACCAGTTGATTCAATAACTAAAATAACTCCTGAAATAGAGGTTATTATAACAATGATATTTAAAATAATATTATCAAATAAATCCATTTTGTTCCTTTTTTATAGGTTCTATACTGTATTTGTAAACATTACAAAACTTTGAAAAAATATTTTTTAAAATTTCTGTATCATTTTCTTTTTTTGAATAACCAATAATATTATTTCCAATAGGAGCATCTACATCCTGATTAATTTCAAAATATTCTCCTACAATCACATCTAAATTATATTTTTTTATTAAATTAATATATTTTAGTTCATCTTGGATAGTTATATCTTTTATAACAGGCTTAATATATAAATAAAAGTTGATTAATGGAAATTCATTCATTAAATCAAAACTTTTAAATCTAATTGATGGTTTAGTTGTTTTATCTTCATATTCTTTATACATAGTGATTGAACTGTTACTGATATATATTGATAATTGTCCTTTATACTTTATTTGTGATAAATTGATTAGTTCTAAATCTTTTTTTGTTATTCTTCTTTTTGTTGAAAGTTGGATAGGATTATTAAATTCTAATAAATCATTAATTAATTTAATAGTATCTAATTTATTATAATTATCCCAGCATTCAGAATAACATCCAATTGATAATATTGTACCATTTTTACCTTTTATAAAATCTGGATTATTTTTTAATCTACTTATTAAGTCTCCAATCAAAATTTTTTGATTATTGTAGCCATTTTTACTAATTGATAAATCAGATAAATAACAATATGAACAATTACTTGAACAACCTAAGTTTATGTTTAAAAATATTCTTTCATTGCTTCCGTAAAGGTATAAACCATTCATTTTAAAGAACCAATAAAACAATTACATACATTTTATAACCTCTTTAGGAACTAAATGTTCAAATCTACCTTGAAATCTTATAATTTCTCGCACAATTGTAGAGCTTACAAAGGCATGTTCTAGTGTTGGCATTAGGTAAACTGTTTCAAGATTATGGTTGATTGAAGAGTTTGCATACCCCATTTGTAGTTCAAATTCAAAATCACTAACAGCTCTTAATCCTCTGATTATTGTATTAATTTGTAAATCTTTTGCTAAATCTACTAAAAGAGTATCAAAACCTACAACTCTTACATTTTTAAGATGCTTCGTAGATGCTTCAACAAACTCTACTCTCTTATCATGAGAAAACATAGGTTTTTTCATTTCACTTTTTGCAACACTTATAATTACTTCATCAAAAACTTTTATTGCTCTTTCAATAATGTCTAAATGTCCAATAGTAATAGGGTCAAATGTCCCACTGTATATGGCTTTTTTATATGAACCAGTATAGTTATAATCGTTATTTTTCATATCTATTTCCATCTTTTATATAGTTTGTTATCTATTTTTAATAAATC
>JAGOIF010000185.1 GCA_017995775.1 Aliarcobacter sp. | reverse complement strand
TTTATATTTGATTCATAAACCTTTGCTTCATTCACATCTATTTTTGTAACAAGTCCTTCTTTATGAAAAGCTATTGCACCATTTTTCATAAATTCAATGGACTCTTTTGCTTTTTCTAAAGCTTTTATAAAATCCTTTGCAACAACCGCGCTGTTGTATGCTTTTAAAACTTCGAATTCTAGCTCTTTTACATCAAGATTATATTTTATTTCATTTGCTTTTTCTTGAAGCTTTAAAATATCTTTTTGATTTGAAAGTTTAAATCCTGTAAATAATGGAATATCATAAGAGAGTTTTGTTGTGAAGTTGTTTCTATCTTCTGGGTAGTTTAGATTTTTTGGTTCTGTTTTCAAACCTTCATTCATTTGAGAAAAACCAAAATCATCAAAACTAGCTTCCCTTGCAGAAAGTTTTGAATTAAAAACATATCCTGAATGATTCGTTCTACTTATTTCATGACTAAGTGATGCTTTTCCATAAGAAATTGAATCAATATAATCAATATCAAGTTTAGAAGAATCAATACTTAATTGCTGTTGTTTTAAATCTTTATTATTTTTAATTGTTAAGTCTAATATTTTATCAAAATTGACACTTTGTGCATATGAAAAAGAAGCCAATAGTAATGATAAATAAATTTTATTCATTATAAGCCATCCTAATATTTTTAGATGGCAAATTATACCTTAAAATAGGAGTTTATGAGCAGATAATTATAAACGGAAGTTATATTATAAGTAGAGGTTTATTTAATTATAACTTATATTTATCTAAGTTAAAAAGTAAGAAAATTAATAATAAATTGATACTTTTAAATGATATTATTTGCTAAGAGATAAAAAGATATTTGGTTCACCAACTATATATATATTTCCATCATTATCTGTTGTAACTCCCTCAGGATGTATCATTTTAGATAAATATGGATCTGCTTTTATATCAAAGAAGCTAATAAAATCTCCTTCTTGATTAACCATTGCTAGAATTTTGCTTTCATCACTTAGTAAAAACAACTCTTCTTTTATATTATCAAAATGAATTGCTGATAAATCACTAAGATAATAATTATTTTTAATCAAATTATCAAGAGTTTTTATCTTAAGTGTTTTTCCACTCATTAATCCTTCAACACTAATAACTTTTTTAGGAAGCCGTTCATTTACTAAGTAAAACTCATCTTTACTTTTATTGTAAGTGATTCCTTCAAGACCAAAATTTTCAAAATAGTTATAATCTAGTTTAACTTGTTTAATACTCTCAAAAATATTAATACTTGTCTGATTTTCTTTGATTCTAACAACATAAAAAGTTTTGTTTTCTTCATCAACAATTGCAAATAAATCATCTTCTATATAAGTAATATCTTCAGTATCATTAAAACCTAAGAGCTCAATAGTTCTTAAAATTTCACCTTTTTTTGATAATTCATATACAAATCTTGGTGCGTTAGTAATTGCAAATAAAGTATCTGTTTTTGGACTATATGTTACGCCTGAAAGGTTATCTTCAATTTCAGTAATGACTTTCAAAAATTCAATATTTAAAGAATTTTTGCTATCTATTTTCTTTAAATTATCTGATGAATTCTTAAATAAATATTTGTCATCTAAATCTCCATAATCTAAAAGTAAAAACAAGAGTAGAAAGAAAAAAAATGTCGATAATAAGTATTTAATAGCTTTTGTTATTCGTAAATTAGGCATTTTTCTACTTATTTAAATGACTGGGCGACATTACCAATGATCAGTTGCCATCCATCAATTACTATAAAGAATATTATCTTTATGGGCAGGGAAATCATTACAGGAGGTAACATCATCATTCCTAGACTCATTAAAATAGAAGCTACGATAATATCAATAACTAAAAAAGGTAAGAAGATTAAAAATCCGATTTCAAAGGCTGTTCTTAACTCACTTACAATAAATGCTGGCATTAAAAGTGTCAATGGAACTGCATCTATATTTTTAGGATTTGGTTCTTTTTTTATTCTATAAAATAAAGCTAAATCATCTTCTCTTGTGTTTTTTATCATGAACTCTTTAAAGGGTTTTATCCCTTTTTCAAAAGCTTCTTCATATGGTATTTTTTCATCCATATATGGTTTAACACCTTCTTCCCATGATTTTTTACCATATGGTTCCATAATAAAAATAGTTAAAATTAAAGCTAAAGAAATAACAATTTGAGTAGGTGGAGTTTGTTGTAAACCCATTGCTTGTCTAAGAAGTGAAAATACAATTACAATTCTAGTAAAAGAAGTTACCATTAAGATTAAAGTTGGTGCTAACACCATAAGCGTTAGAATAACTGCAATATTAATGGTTTTTACAAATTGTGCTGGTTCATTTAGTGCAGCAACTGATAAATTTACTATTGGTGCTGTATCTTCGGCGAAGCCAAAAATAGATAAAAATAGCAGAGTAATTATAATCTTCAAAAAAAATCCTATCTAAAAAATGAGTTCAATATTATCTAAAAATTGATTAAAAGGATATATTCGAAAAAACAGGCAAAAAAATCTATTCTTTGCTTGTAATATAACCTAATTCATACAGTTTATTATAAATTTTACTAGTTATTTCACCAGCTGCTTCACCACCGTGACCACCATGTTCTTCCAAAACTGTAACCACATATTGAGGATTTTTAAAAGGTCCATAAGTTGTAATCCATGCATGTGATCTTTGAAAGTATTGAAGTTCGCTCTCTTTCATTCTTACTTTTTCAGATTGAGGAATAGAAACAACTTGTGCAGTTCCTGTTTTTGAAGCAATTGTTATTTGAGAATTTATATGTTTGCTTGCTGTTCCTTTTGTAGAATAGGAAACATCATACATACCTTTTCTCATAATATCTAAATATTCAACAGGAAAATCTAGCTCTTTTGGTTCTTCGTAATTTGCTTTATAAAAGTGTGGTTTTGGAAGTTTTCCTGTTGCTATATAACTTGTATATCTTGCCATTTGAATAGGAGTTACAAGCATATTTCCTTGACCTATTGATGTAATTACAGTTTCTCCCACATACCAAGGTTGATTATATTTTTTTTCTTTCCACTCTTTGTTTGGATTTACTCCAAAAAATTCATTTATTTGATCAACTCCTGATTGTTGTCCAAATCCTAATTTATCTAAAGTTTGTGAGATTTTATTTATTCCAATTTTTAAACTTCCTTTATAAAAAAAGTCAT
>JAGOIF010000066.1 GCA_017995775.1 Aliarcobacter sp. | reverse complement strand
AAAGAAATAAGAGAATTTTGTGAACAAAACAAGATAATATATGAAAGTTTTTGGTCATTAAGTGCAAATCCTCATATTTTAAATAATGAAATTTTAATTAATCTTTCACAAAAATATCAAAGAAGCGAAGAGGTAGTTTTTTATAGATTTTTAAATCAAATAAATATTACGCCCCTAAATGGTACAACTTCTAAAAAACATATGATAGAAGATTTAGCTTTTTGTGAGTTTGAATTAACAAATATAGAAATAAAACAGATAAATAATTTATTAGTTTAAAATTATTTATGAGAAGATGAAAGCGAAAATGTACTAAAATAGGATATGAATTGTAGTTCAAAAAAAGGATATAAAAATAGTTACTAAAAATTATAAGTTTGCTGACATAGTTAATATTGTTCAAATAAATAGTTTTCTTGAAAATTATTATAAAGCAAATGGAATTTCAAATATTCTTATTGATAAAGATAATAAAGTCATTTCTCAATCAGGATGGAGAGATTCTTATATAAACTTTAATAAAATTAATTTTAATAATTATGTATCAAATTTTCAAAATAATAATTTAATGGTATTTAATGAAAATGAATATAGCTATTATACAAGTTCAATTATTATTGAAAATCAACATTTAGCAACTATAATTTTAGTAAAAAATTTAAATGAAACATCCAATAATGAACAAATACAATCACTAATAAATTGTATAGTTCAAACACTGCAACTATTTTTAAATAATGGCTTGTTAAAGCTTAGAGAAACTACTATTGAAGATAATTTAAATAAAAATATAGAAGAAAAAATTGAATTAAAAAATATCTTAGATTTTTCTCCTATTGGAATTGCATGGTCTGACAAAGATGGAAATATTGAATATATAAATCATGAATTTACAAAACTTTTTGGATATACCCTAGAAGATTTGCCTAATATTCAAACATGGTATGAAAAAGCTTATCCAAATATTAAATATCAAAATGAGGTTATTAAACCTTGGCATAAAGAAGTGATTCAGTCTAGACAAACAGGAGTTTCTATTTCTGATTTAGAAGTTACTATAAAATGCAAAGATAAGAGCGAAAAGCGAGTTTTTATAAGAGTATCTTGGATTAGAGATAAACGAATTGTAAATTTTAGTGATATAACACAACATTGGAAAAGTGAATTACGAAACCACATACATGACTCAATGTTAGAAATGGTGGCAAAAAATACAACGTTAAGTGATATTTTAAATACAATAGTTAAAAATATGGAGTTTGAAGAACCGACTTCTTTTTGTAGTATTTTATTACTTGATAATGAAGAAAAACATCTGTTAATGGGTGCGGCTCCTAGTTTACCAGATTTTTATAATGAAGCTATAAATGGTCTTGAAATAGGTGAGGGTGTTGGTTCTTGTGGAACTGCTGCTTATCTTAAAACTCGTGTGATTGTTGAAGATATTATGAGCCATAAATATTGGAAACCATATAAAGAGTTAGCCCAAAAAGCAGGGCTTGCTTCTTGTTGGTCTGAACCTATTATTTCTTCAATAGGAAAAGTATTAGGAACATTTGCAATTTATCATTCAAAAGCTGCAATTCCAAATTCTAGTGATATTGAACGTATAAAATTTGCAGCGAATCTTGCTTCCATTGCTATTGAAAATAGAAATGCAAGGTTTGAACTAGAACATAGAGCATATACTGATTATCTTACTAATTTACCAAATAGACGTTATTTTATTGAACAAGCAGAAGTGGAATTATCTCGTTATCATAGATATGGTGGAGAACTTTCTTTACTAATGTTTGATATTGATCATTTTAAAATTGTTAATGATAAATATGGACATAATATAGGAGATATCGTTCTTCAACAAATAGCGAAAATATGCAGTTTAATTTTAAGAGATATTGATTTAATTGGTCGTATTGGTGGAGAAGAATTCGCTATTGTTTTACCTCAAACACATATTTCTGAGGCTATAAATGTTGCTGAAAGATTAAGAATAGCTATTTCAAATGAAAAGATTATTGTAGATGAAAAAATTTCTTTTTCTTTTACAGCTTCATTTGGAATAACATCTTCTTGTAAATGCACAAATGTTGATGATTTATTAGCTCATGCTGATTTAGCTTTGTATGAAGCTAAAAATAATGGACGAAATAAGGTGTGTGTTTATAAAAAATCTGAATAAAATAGTAAATTTTTAATTTGCTATTTTGATTTTCTCTTTTAAAAACTCAATAAAAGTTTCAAAGAGTAAGTTTTTCGATTTTTCTTTGTGATATATTAAATAAAATTCCCTTTTTAGCTCTATATTTTTTAGCTTTATTTCAAATAATTTTTTTTCTTTTAACTCTTTTTGAACAATCACTTTTGAAAGTGCTGTTACAGTATTTGAGTTATTTAAAACGATAGTTTTTATCTCTTCAAAATCTTGTAATTGCATAAAAATATCTAAATCTTTTGAAATGTCACCTATATGATTCATAAAAATTTCCCTTGTTCCAGAACCTATTTCTCTTAGAATCCATTTTTTATAAATATTATCTATAAAAGCCTCTTTTGGATGATTTTTATCACTTGTTACAACTATTAATTCATCATCACAAAGTTTTTCTTTTACCAAACTTGCATTTAAAGTATCAACTTCGATAAGTCCAATATCAATTTGTGATTTTAAAATCATATCTATTATTTTACTTGAATTTATTGTTAGAATATCAAGTTTTACATCATTATATTTTGTTAAAAAATCAAAATAAATATTAGGCATTATATAGTTTGAAATTGTTTTACTTGAAGCTATTTTTATATTTCCGGCGAGTTTATTTTCTTGAAAAATATTTTGTGCATCAAGAAGTGCCATATAGTGCGAAAAAGTTTTTTCTTTAAAAAATTTACCTTTTTCATTTAATATTAGTTTTTTACCAATTCTATCAAAAAGCTTTTCATTAAGACTATTTTCCAAAGATTTAATTGCAAGTGAAACTGCCGATTGACTGATATTTAACTCAAAAGCAACTTGAGTAACTTGTGGATTTTCACATAATTTATAAAAAAAATTTAATTCTTTGAAGGTCATGTTTTTCCTTATTGAAAATATTAATCATTATATTAAAAATAATATATTTTACAAATTAAAATATTAGAGTTATACTTACAAAATCAAAAGGAGATATTATGAAAACTAATAACTTAAATATTAAAAATACTTTTTACGGAATTTTATTTGTTGGAATATTTACAATCTTTGCAATACAAATTGCAAAATTTGATTTTTTTCTTGATCTTGGAATCAGCCCACTTATTATTGGAATAGTTTTAGGAATGATTTATGCAAATACTTTAAAATCAAAATTTCCAAATCATTTTCAAAGTGGAATAGTTTTTTCTACAAAATATATTTTAAGATTTGGAATTATTTTATATGGATTTAGACTTACTTTTCAAAATCTAGTAGAAGTTGGATTTTCAGGAGTTTTTATAGCATTTTGTATAGTTTGCTTTACTTTTATTTTTGGTTATTTCATAGGAACAAAAGTTTTAAAAATGGATAAGGAAATAACTATTTTATGTAGTGCTGGAAGTTCTATTTGTGGAGCAGCAGCTGTTTTAGCAACTCAAAGTGTATTAAAAAACGAAGCTTATAAAAGTGCTATTGCTGTTTCTTTTGTGGTTATTTTTGGAACCATTGCTATGTTTTTATTTCCATTTTTATATAAAATAGGAATTTTCCATTTAAGTGCTTATGAAATGGGAGTTTATATAGGAGCAACTTTGCATGAAGTAGCACACGTTGTGGGAGCTGGAAATGCTTTAGGAGAGGAAGTATCTTCAAATGCTATTATTGTAAAGATGATTAGAGTTATCTTTTTGGTTCCATTTTTAATACTTTTATCTTTTTGGTTAATAAAAACAGGATTTCATAAAAACAGTGAAAAAACAGCTGAAAAATCAAAAGTAATTATACCTTGGTTTGCAGTATTTTTCATAGTTGTAGTGGTTTTTAACTCTTTTGGTTTTTTAGAAGCAAAAACTATACAGACTATAAATTTTATAGATAATTTTGCTCTTACAATGGCAATGACAGCTTTAGGAATAGAAACAAGTTTTGATAAGTTTAAAAACGTAGGAATGAAACCATTTTATTTATGTTTGATTTTATTTGTTTGGTTGATAGTTGTAGGATATTTTTTAGTTAAATTCTTCTTTTAAAATAAGTATCTTTTATAAGATACTTATTTTTGTGTAGTTATTTTACTTCAATTCCAAATTTTTCTAAAAGATTTACCCAAACAACACTTTTACCTTCTTTATCAAAGATAGTTGGTGTTCCTTGAACATTTAATTTCATTCCAATTTGAATTTGTTCTTCTAAACTTTTTTCAAGTTTAGCTAATTCTGCTTGAGTATATTTTGCATTTTTTGCAATTTGTAAATTATCATTTGCGCTAAACATTGCTTCTATTTTTTTAGCACTTGTTTTTTGACTCATAACATATAAAGATAAATCTTTTGCATTTTCATGTGATTCTAAAGGGAAATAAAATACTCTGATTTTTACTTTACTTTCTATTTGAGGAAGGTATGATTCAAATTTCTTACAGTATGGACATTCTGGATCTGTAAATAAAATATATTCTTCAGTTCCTTTTCCAAATACAAAAGCTTCTTTTCCTGCAATTCCTGTTAAATCAACAGGTGCTGATATTTTCATTCCATTAGTTGCATCAATTACATCACCTGAAAGAATCAGTTTTTTATCTTTTGTTAAATAAATTTCATCAGCATTACCTTGAACAGTAATATTTAAAATATATAAACTTCCAATATCATAAGCTTTGTTTATTTTTATTTGAGCTCTTTTTAATAGCTCTAATTGCTCCATTTGTGCAATTTCATTTTTTGGCACTTCTTTATTTGCCGCGTTTAAAACACTTGAAAAAAGAAGAGAACTAATTAATACATTTTTAGTAAAATTAAACATAATTATCCCTAATATAATTTTTTGCGTATTGTATCTAGTTTAAGTTAATAATAAGTAAATCTTTATACGAAATTTAGCCTATTTTTCAACTCTTTTGCAGCTAATGCATAACCACCCTTTGAACTATCTACAAAATGTATATGTTTCCCATGTCTTTGGAAGATTAAACAAGTCATTAAGGCTGAATCTGATTTATGTATTCCATAAACTATATTTTTATTTTTATACTCTAATTCTAAGAAATCTTCCAATTCTTGAGATTCTTTTTTATCAATTGAAATAACCATTCTTAACATATCATCAAATTTTTCAGTATCACTTGTTCTTATAATTCTATTTTTATATGTTCCCCAATTTCCTATTGAAAATTTCATTAAAATTAAACCTAAAAAGTTTTCAATTATAAGTCTTAAAATCACAAAAAATTTACTAAATCTATTTTTAGAAAATATTGAAGCTTCTGTATTTAAAACTTTTGGATTAAAAGATAGATTTAGTTGATTTGCAAATTTTATAGGATTTCTATTTTTATGTGAACCTGCAATTTTTTCAACTTCATTTAAACATTTTTCATAGATTTTATTTGAATTATTTTGGTCTATACTTTTTATTAAAATAGAGATTGTTTCATCTTTTGGGCTTTTTATATCTTCCCATCTACACTCTAAACCTTCAAAATTTGCACTATAATTATTGGTAAAATTTTCATTTATTCTAAAAGTTTTATACTCTTTTTTCAAAAGTTCTTCTGCTAGTTCTAAACCATTTCCTCTTATTATTGCTTGAGAATAATCTTTTGAAACTTGATATTTACAAACTTCTATGTATGAACCTCTTTTTTCTATTTCAAGAACACTTACAATTCCAATTCTAAGACTTAAATCAAAGGCATCTTTTGCTTTTTGTGCAACTTCTATAAAAACTTTTTTTGCTTTATCTAAAAGTATTGCAGGCACAAGTAAACTAGCTCCATCACCTCCAAAAATATAAGGAAAGTCAAGCTCTTTATCTATATTTAAAACACCAATTATTGATAAAGCTGCTATAAAATTTATCTCTTTATACTTTCCATCTTCAATTGCTTTTGTAGAATTTTTTATATCACAAACTAAAACTTGCCAATCTGATGGAATTTTTGTGTAATTTTCATCTATTGTCATTTTTGAAAAATCATCAATAGAATCTAAGTTTTTATAAAAGTCATTATTCATTTATAATCCAATATATTGATATAAAATAGCTGTTGTTAAAAATGAGATAAGGATTCCATATCCAACAATAGCAGAGCTAAGTCTAGGAGCTAGTCCAGCCATTGATGCTATTGCTCCTGCTGTTATCATAGGAGCCATTGCTGCTTCCATTATGGAAACAACCGATGCTTGATTTTCCCACATAAATATTTTACAAATAACAATTGCAATAACAGGCGCGATTATTAGTTTTACAATTAAAGCCACACTAAAAGGTTTTATCTCTTCTTTTGGTAATTTAAATTGAAGTTGAAGACCAACAGCAACTAAAGCAATGGGAACGATTGTGCTTGAAAATGATGCTAAAACTTTTGAAAGAATTGGATTAAACTCAACTCCTATTAAAAATAAAGCAAGAACCAATGAAAGAAAAGGAGGGAAAGTAAGAACCTTAAAGGTCATTATTTTAAAAGTGATTTGACTTTTACTTGAATAATAAGAAGCTATAAAAGTTCCATAAGTTGCTAATGCTATAAAAGTTCCTAATTGATCATAAACCAAAACATAAGGAAGTGACGTTTCTCCCATATAAGCATTTATGATTGGAATACCCATAAAAGAGCTATTTCCTAAAATTGATACAAGCAATAATGAACCTGTAATTTCCCTTGAGAAAGAGAAAAATTTACATAATAATAAGATTAAAATCACACTTAAAGTCATAACACTCCAAGATACAATTATAGGAATAAGTGTATCCATAGAGAAAGTTAATCTTGGAATTTGCAATAAAATCATTGCAGGAAGTGAGATATAAATTACAAATTGGTTTAAAATAGCAGGTGCGTCTTTAGGAAAGATATTCAATCTTTTTATAAAATAACCAATAACAATTGCTAATAAAATTAATACAAAATTTTCCATCTTTTAGTCACAAATATTTGTTTCACAAGGATTTAAAGCAGTTATTTCTCCAAATTCTTGCACATAATTTATTCCCCATTTATACATTTCAGAAAGTATAGGTTTTAGATTTTTCCCAGCATCTGTTAAACTATATACAACCTTAGGAGGAACTTCAGCGAAAACTTCCCTATGAATAATATTTTTTTCTTCTAACTCTTTTAATTTTACGGTTAAAGTCTTTTGGGTAATTTCATTCATAATTTCATGTAACTCTTTGAATCTTTTTTCACCATCTAAAAGATGCCAAATAATTCCTAATTTCCATCGGTCATTAAAAATATCTAGTGTTACTGAAACTGAACAGGTATACTCTTTATTATTTATTAAATACATAATTTATTCCTTTTGTGAATTTAATTATATCACAAAGATAATAAAAGTTCATTACTTACCTAAAGTAAAGTAAGAGTAATTTAAGTTTATAGTCAATATAATTTTCAAAAGATTCTAAGGAGTATAAAATGAGTAAAAAAGTATTAATATTAAATGGTCACCAATATTACGATGTAGTAGCACGTGGTGAATTAACTCAAGCATACATAAATAAAGCAAACGATTTTTTTCTTAAAAATGGTTTTGAAGTAAAACATACAACTATTGAAAAAGGTTATGATAAAGAAGAAGAGTGTGAGAAATTTGAATGGGCGGATTATGTTTTATTTCAATATCCAGTTTATTGGATGGGTCTTCCTTGGATTGCAAAAAAATATTTAGATGAAACATTTACTCAAGGAAGACATTATTCAAGTGATGGAAGAAGCCGAAGTGATGCTTCAAAACTTTATGGAAGTGGCGGATTATTAACTGGTAAAAAATATATGTTATCTTTAACTTATAATTGTCCTGCATCTGCATTTGACAATAAAAATAGTTTATTTGATGGTTTATCTTTAGATGAAGCTCAGGTTGCTGTTCATAAAACATTCCAATTTTGTGGATTAAAACCCCTTGAAACTTATGCTGTTCATGATATTTTTAAAGGTGATTTAGATTTAAATGCTGAATTAGAAAAATTTGAAAAAGTCTTAACTAAAAATTTCTTATAAAAAAAAGGTCTAGTTATGAATGATGTTATAAAACAATTAAGTAATAGAAAATCAATTAGACAATTTACAGGTGAAAGTGTAAGTAATGAAGATTTAGAACTTATTATAAAAACGGCACAAAGATGTCCCACTTCTATAAATGGGCAACAAATATCTTTGGTTTATACAAGAGATAAAGAAAAAATAAAACAAATTGCAGAGCTTTGTGGTGGACAACAACAAGTGGCAACAGCCGATGTTTTCATAGCTATTTGTGTTGATTTTAATAGAACTATTTTTGCAGTTGAACAAGCTGGGGAAAAACATCAAATAGATAAATCAGCAGAGGGAATACTAGTAGGTGCAGTTGATGCTGGAATTATGCTAAATGCTATTCAAATAGCAGCTGAATCACTTGGATTTGGAACAACTGCAATTGGAGCTGTTAGAAATGAACCAGCTTCTATGATTGAGTTATTAGGACTTCCTGCTAAAACATTTCCAATTGTAGGAACTACTATTGGAGTTCCTACAAAAGAAGCAAAAGAAGCTCCTTTGAAACCAAGAATTCCAATAGATAGTTTTGCCTTTGAAGATAAATATGATGATAAAAAAGTAAAAGATGGTGTTTTATTATATGAAAAACAGATGAAAAAGTTCAGAGTTGATCATAATATGAACTATTTACAATCATATTGTGAACAAACTGCAAACTATTATAAAAATATTTATTTTAGAAAAATTGAAGAAAATTATACAAAACAAGGTTTTGTATTTAAAGATTAGAAAAAATTAAATATTAAAAAAGGAGTTTTTATGAGTTTATTATTTCAAGAAGCAAAAATAGGAAATATGACACTAAAAAATAGGATTGTTATGCCTCCTATGTGTATGTATAGTTGTGAAAATGATGGAAAATTAACAAATTTTCATAAATATCACTATACATCAAGAGCTTTAGGTGATGTTGGACTGATAATTGTGGAAGCTAGTGCAATTGAGCCAAAAGGAAGAATATCTAGCCATGATGTTGGATTTTGGGATGATGAACATATTGCTTTACATAAAGAATTAGTACAAGAGTGTCATTTATATGGTGCAAAAATGGCGATACAAATAGCCCATGCTGGAAGAAAAAGTGAAGTTGAAGATTCAACTCCTATTTCTTGCAGTTCACTTGCTTTTAGTGATAAAAAACCTTTTAAAACGCCACTTACTGCCAGTTTAGAAGATATTAAAAATATTAAAAAACTTTTTTTAGATGCAGCAATTAGAGCTAAAAAAGCAAATTATGATGCGGTTGAATTACATGCCGCCCATGGATATTTATTATGTCAATTTTTATCAAATCTTACAAATAAAAGAGATGATGAATACGGTGGAAGTTTAGAAAATAGATGTAAAATCGTTTTAGAAATAGCAAAAGAAATTAAAAAAGAAGTTGATTTACCTTTACTTGTACGAATCAGTGCAAGTGAGTGGATGAAAGATGGATGGAATATAAATGATTCTATTTATTTATGTAAAGAGTTAGAAAAACTAGGAGTTGATGCTATTCATGTCTCTTCAGGTGGAAATCAATTAAATACAGATGATATGCCAAAAATTGAGGCTTTATATCAATCTTCTTGGGCTAAAAGTATAAAAGAAAATGTTAAAATACCTGTTATTGCTGTTGGATTAATTACAACAGCAATTGAAGGTGAGTATTTATTAGAAAATAAATATTGTGATTTTGTGGCTTACGGAAGAGCAATATTAAGAAACCCAAATTTAGTTTTTACTTTGGCAAATGATTTAAAACAAAATGATAAAATAATAGCTCAGTATAAAAGAGCTTACTAAATATAATAAAATAGGAAATAATATGGAAAAAACATTTGAACAAGCAATGGCATTTAGACACGCGTGTAAGATTTTTGATGAAACAAAAAAAATCAGTGATGAAAATATAAATTATATTTTAGAAGCAGGAAGAACATCTCCATCATCTTTTGGTATGGAGCCTTGGAAGTTTTTAGTTATAACTAACGAAGAATTAAAAGCAAAAATTAGACCTGTTTGTTGGAATCAAGTACAAGTTACATCTTGTTCTCATTTGGTGATAATTCTAGCTGCAATTGATGATGTAAAAGCTGAATCAAAAGAAGTAGAAAGAAAGTTTAGAAGA
>JAGOIF010000065.1 GCA_017995775.1 Aliarcobacter sp. | reverse complement strand
TAGATACTGATTTTGTTAGTTCTTTAGATAAGAATCTTGATAAAATAGATAATGAAAATAAAGATAGAATAGTTTTTGAAATATTAGAGAGTGATTATATTACGGATTATACTTTATTAGAAGACTTTATAATGAAATATAGAAATCAAGGTATAAAAATAGCCATTGATGATTTTGGAACAGGATATTCAAACTTCTCACATATTATGAAAATAAGGCCAAACTATATAAAAATAGATGGTTCTTTAATTAAGAATATTGATACAGATAAAAACTCTTATGAGTTAGTTAAATCAATCATAGATTTTTCAAAAGCTTTAAATATTAAAGTAATTGCAGAGTTTGTTCACTCAAAAGAAGTATATAACATTGTGTTAGAGTTAGGGGTTGATGAATTTCAAGGATTTTATTTAGCTGAGCCTTCTTTGAAGATTGAGTAAATTTACTATATACAAAGTTTATTATAGTAGAATTAACATAAATAAATTTAAAAAGGATTAATATGTCTACTATTACAGAATTAGGTAATTTACCGCTATCTGGTACAAAAAAAGGAAAGATTACTGTTTCTAATGTAACAGAACCTTATGGAAAAGATACAGCAGATATTGTTAGTGTTGGAATCTCTTTAAATGGACAAGATATTCAATGGAAATCTCATATTCCTTATGAGAATCTAGAAGATGTAATTGCGCTATTACAAAAAGCATTAGAAGCAAAAAAATAGTTTTAATATTTTTATGAAATGATTTTGTGATATAATATTTCTTTTAAAGAGGATTTATTATGTCACAAAAAAAGATTATAGGTAGAAGAGAAATTGTTTCGATTTTAGATTTAGAATTAATTGATTTAGATGCAAAAATAGACACAGGTGCCGATTCTAATTCTTTACATTGCGATGATATTTATATTGATGATGAAAAATTTGTACATTTTAAATTATTAGATAAAATTCATCCAGCTTACCATGGTAAAAAAATAAAATTACCACTTTATAAACTAAAAAAAGTAAAAAGTTCAAACGGGACTGTTCAATTAAGAGCAACTGTTCAAGTTACAATATCTTTTTTTGGAAAAAATTACAAAACTTACATTTCACTAACTGATCGTTCTGATATGAAATATCCAATGTTAATAGGAAGAAAGTTTTTAGCAAACCGTTTTTTAGTTGATGTTTCAAAAGAATATCTTACCAAAACCATATAAAAGAGGTCCTATGCGAGTTTACATATTATCAAGAAATAAAGATTTATATTCAACAAGAAGATTATTTGAAGAAGCGACTGCAAAAGGTTGGGATGTAAAGGTAATTGATTATTTAAAATGTACTATTGAGATTATGAAGGGTGAATTACTTATTAATTATCAAGGGAAATTATTACCAATACCTGATGCTATAATTCCTAGAATTGGTGCAAGTAGAACATTTTATGGTGCTGCAATGGTAAGACACTTTGAAATGCTGGAAGTATTTAGTACAACAGGAAATCTGGCGCTTACAAGAAGTAGAGATAAACTAAGAAGTTTACAAGTTTTATCAAGAAATGATGTAGATATGCCAAGAACTGTATTTGCTTCAAATAAATCAAGTGCAAAAGACGTTATTGAATTAAGTGGTGGAGCACCTTTAGTTTTAAAAATTCTAGAAGGAACTCAAGGTGTTGGTGTTGTTTTAGTTGATAGTGAAAAAGCAGCTAAATCGGTTCTTGATGCATTTTATGGAATGGATGTAAACTTACTTGTTCAAGAGTACATAGAAGAAGCAGGTGGAGCTGATATTAGAGCTTTAGTTGTAAATGGTGAAGTTGTTGGTGCAATGAAAAGACAAGGTGCTGAGGGTGATTTTAGATCGAACCTACACCAAGGTGGAAGTGCAACTGCATATAAATTAAATAGAAAAGAAAAAGCAACAGCACTAGCAGCTGCAAGGGCGATGGGACTTGGTGTTTGTGGAGTTGATATGATTCCATCAAGCAGAGGACCTCTTGTAATGGAAGTTAATTCATCTCCAGGACTTGAGGGAATTGAAAAATCAACAAACATAAATATTGCAGCAAAAATTATGGAATATATTGAAAAAAGTATTAAACCAACTTGTTCAATTAATCCACAAAAAAGAAAAATTAAAAAAGATAATATTGGAGCTTAATACAAATAATGCCCCATTCAAAATTCATAATTGCAAATACTGAGATTTTAAGAGGAACAACAACCACAATAAATCTGGAGTTGCCAAAGCTTTATAATACACCAACTAATCTTCCTATTCGAGTAATCAGAGGAAGAAAGGATGGACCAATTGTTTTTATTAGTGCTGCTATTCATGGGGATGAATTAAACGGAATAGAGATAATTAGAAGAATAAGAAAACTTAATATTTTAAATAAGCTAAAGGGAACTTTGATTTTAGTTCCCATTGTAAATGTCTATGGAATTATGAATCTTTCAAGATATTTACCAGATAGAAGAGATTTAAATAGAAGTTTTCCTGGAAGTATTAAAGGTTCCCTTGCAAGTAGAGTTGCAAAGATTTTTTTTGATGAAATAGTAAGCCGTTGTGATTTAGGAATTGATTTGCATACAGCATCAATTCATAAATCAAATCTTCCACAAGTACGAACAAATATAGATAATGAATATACTTTTAAACTAGCAAAATCCTTTGAAGCACCTGTTATTTTACACTCTGAATTAAGAGATGGATCTTTAAGAAGTGTTGCCCAAGATAGTGGAATTCCTATTTTACTCTATGAAGCAGGTGAAGCTTTACGATTTGATGAAGTTTGTATTCGAATTGGTGTAAAAGGTATTATAAATGTTCTTAGAGAAATTAATATGCTACCAACAGTTAGTAGAAAAATTCTAAAAACACCAATTATTACAAGAAATAGTAATTGGATTAGAACAAATGAAAGTGGAATGTTAAGAACTATAAAAGCACTTGGTGATTTAGTTAAAAAAGATGAAATTATTGCTTTTATTGATGAACCTTTAGGAGATGATAGTTTTCCAATTAGATCGCCATTTGATGGGGTTATTATTGGAAAATCTGAGATACCTTTGATTCAAGAAGGTGATGCGGTTTTTCATATTGCAAAACTAAAAGATTTAGAAAGTGCTGAGAGTAAACTTGAGTATTTTAATGAAAATGTTACAAAACAAAGTGAATTTTATGAGCTTCATAATGAAGAGATTATTGAATAAATAAAAGAGAGTATTAAAGATTAATACTTTATTGTCTCTCTTAATTCTTGTTGCCACAAAGCCATTCCACCAAATAAATGAGCTGTGTTTTCGTATCCTTGTTCAATTAAAAAGTTTCCTATTGTTCTTGTTCTATTAGCATGTGCGCAAATTAAAACAAAAGTTTGTTTTTTTGAAGTAACAAGTTTTTCAAACTCTTGCATCCATTTTTCAATATTATGATTTCCATATTCATCAAAAAATGTCATTAAATGAGCATTTTTTATAACACCTGTTCTATCCCACTCATCAGGTCTTCTAACATCTATCATTACAATATTATCATCTATCATTTTTTCAACTATTTTTGGTTGTAAATCTACTAAATTATTCATAAAAATCCTTTAAATAAAAGCAAATATTAACATAAAAAATATAATAAAAACTTATAAATAAAAATAAATTTTTTATTATAAAACCTGTGTAAACAAACTCTATACAAAGATAATATATAATTAAAAAAAATGAAAGGTTAAATAATGAAAAAAATATTAATAATAATGTTAATTAGCATAGTTTCTCTTTTTTCTTATGAAGAATTAAATTCAGATAATTTTGAAGCTAAGATAAAAGACAAAAATGTAATTGTAGATTTTTATGCAGTTTGGTGTCCTCCTTGTAAAGTTTTAGCAAATAACTTAGAAGATTTTGAAATAGTAAAATCAGATAATGTTGAAATATTTAAAGTAAATATTGATGAAGAATTAGTTCTTGCAAAAAAATATGGAGTTTCAAAACTTCCTACAATGGTTTATTTCAAAAATGGAAAACCTATAAATAATTACGTTGGAATATTAAGTGTTGAAGAATTGGCACAAACAGCAAAAGAAAATTTTAAATAAAGGTTAGAAATGAAAAAAATATTACTAATATTGTCTCTTTTTATTTATTCCTTTTCATTAGAGATAAATCAAGATTTTCTAGAGCCAAAAGATGCTTTTAAAACTAGCTTTACTCAAAATGAAGATAGTTTAAATTTTAAATTAGCATTAGGAAAAGATATATATTTATATGATGATAAATTAACAGTATTTATCACAAAACCAGAAAAAATAGATATCAAAAATGAGATAAATATCCCTGAACCAGTACCTTATGACGAATTTATTGTTCATTTAAATGATTTAGATTTAACAATTCCTTTTAGTGTTTTAAAAGCAAAACTTGAATCATCAAAATATGAAGTAACTGTTTCATTTCAAGGTTGCTCAAAAGCAGGGCTGTGTTATGCGCCTATGAGTGAAAAGTATTTAGTTGAAATTGGTGCAGGTGATACAAAAAATGATCTTATTAAAGAAGAAGTAAAAGTTGAAGATATAAGTAATTTAAATGAGACTGATACAATTGCTAATAGTTTAAAAGATGGAAATATATTAATAGTTCTTGCAACATTTTTTGGATTTGGATTATTACTTTCTTTAACTCCTTGTGTTTTTCCTATGATTCCTATTTTGTCGTCTATAATTGTAGGAGCTTCTCAAAAAGAAAAAATGACAGCTAGTAAAGGATTTATTCTTTCACTGGTTTATGTTTTATCTATGAGTGCGGCATATACAATAGCAGGTGTAATAGCAGGTGTTTTTGGTGCTAACTTACAAGTAGCACTACAAAATCCTTATGTTCTAGTTGTGTTTGCACTTATTTTTGTGGCACTTGCCTTTTCTATGTTTGGATATTTTGAAATAAGATTACCACAAGCTATTCAAACAAAATTAAATAAAACAACAGATGGAAAAGAAAAACAGGGAATTGCAGGAATTGCAATCATGGGATTCCTATCAGCTTTAATAGTAGGGCCTTGTGTAGCTCCACCACTTGCAGGGGCTTTAGTTTATATTGGACAAACAGGAGATGCAGTTCTTGGTGGAATGGCATTATTTGTTATGAGTTTAGGAATGGGTGTACCACTTTTACTAATAGGACTTGGAGCTGGAAGATTTATGCCAAAACCAGGTGGTTGGATGGAAGGAATCACAAGAATCTTTGGAATTATAATGATAGCTGTGGCTATTTGGCTTCTTGATAGGGTTTTAGATGCAAGTGTTATTATGTATTTATGGGCATTATTATTCCTTGGAAGTGCAATTTACTTAAGAATTTACACTCATATAATTTCTCAATTAATTACAGTTGTGGTATTTATTTTAGGAGTAGTTTTATTTGTAGGTGCAATTAGCGGATCAACGAATCCTCTAAAACCTTTAGAAAAATTCACATCATCAACTCTTGTTCAAGATGTAGGTGAAAAAGTTGTATTTAAAAAGATTAAAAATATTGAAGAATTAAAACAAGCTATTGCACAATCAGATAAACCAGTGATGTTAGATTTTTGGGCATCTTGGTGTGTTGCTTGTAAAGAGTTTGAAGAGATAACTTTTAAAGATACGCAAGTTATTAATAAACTTCAAAATTTTACACTTTTAAAAGCAGATGTAACAGCTAATAATGCTGATGATAAAGCTTTACAAAAGATGTTCTCAATAGTAGGACCTCCAGGAATAATATTCTGGGATAAAGATAAAAATGAAGTGAAATCTTCTAAGATTGTTGGATATAAAAATCCAAAAGAGTTTTTAGATATAGTGAATAAAAACTTTTAAAAACTTATAAATTATCCATAATAAATTTTAAAAGATTTATTATGGATTAAACTAATACTTTTGTATAAATAACAGCAGAGCATAAACATGGCGGCTTTCCACAAGCTGTACAATTAAAGTTATACTCAAGACTATCTTCTTTCCAAAAGTTTTCTATTTCAAACTCTTCTTTAAAGCCTTCTTTTAAAGCTAAGCCTTTAATATTAACCTCTGTGCCATTTTTCCATCCAGCCATTAGCACGAATTTTATATTGTTTTCTTTTAGTTTTAAAATAGTGTTTTTAAATAACAAAGTTCCAACACCTTTACCTGCAAAATTAGTATTAACAGCTAAAGAGTCGATATATGCAACTTTTTCATATTCTTTAGGTAGCTCAAGGGTTTTATTTTTAAGAATTTTTTTTAGGTAATCTAAATTAATAAATTTAGTAGTGCAATATCCAAAAATTTTTGTGCCACTTCTTGCACATAAATTAATATCATTATTCAAAATACTTTCATCTACAAATGAACTTCCTAATGTCATTGAAGCTATTTGTGCAACTTCCTTTAACATTGATTTTTCCATTGTAACAATTTCTAAATTTTCAGATTGATTTTTAATTTTATCCATAGCTTATAGCCTTTTTTATTTTAAGAGTAATATTATAGATAAGTAAGATTAAAAAGTGGGCAGAAATACCCACTTTTTAGTTAAGTTTTAGATAAATATAAGTGCGCCTACAAGAATAACTGCTAAATATAAAGCTCCAAAGATAGCCCCTAAAGCCCACCATCTTCCTTGTGAAATATATCCTGCTCCATACCAAATAGGTGATGGTCCTGTTCCATAAGGAGTGATTATTCCCATAACTCCCAAAGTACCAGCTAATATAATTGTAAATGGTAAAATTTGCTCAGGTGCTAACATAGTTGCAGCAATTGTCATAAACACTGGAATTAGTGCTGTAACGTGTGCTGTAACACTTGCAAAAAAGTAATGTAATAAAAAGAAAATTGCGATTAATGCAATAATCAACATTGTTGGGCTTAACCCTGCTATTAATGATTGAGTATTTGAAGCAATCCATTCAAGAATTCCAACTTTTTTTAATCCTTCTGCCATTGCAACTAAAGTTGAGAACCAAATAAGTACGTTGAACGCAGCTTTATTTGAAATTAAATCATCCCAAGTAATAACATTTGCTAAAACCATAACAGAAACAACACAAATAGCTGTTGTAGTTGCATCAATTCCTATCTCTTTTCCAAATATCCATAAAACTAAAGCAACTACTGCTAAGAATCCCATTAAATACTCTTTAAATGTAACAGGTCCTAAAGTCTTAAGCTCACCTGCTGCCCAAACTGGTGCTTCTGGTGATTTTTTTTGAGTTGGTGGATAAACAACATATGCTAACCATGGTGTAAGTAAAAATAATGGAATCATTAATGGAAGCATAATTCCGGCCCATTCACCCCAAGAAATTGCATGTCCTGTTGTTTTTGATATTAAATCAACTGCAAGTAAGTTTGGTGCAAGTGCTGTTAGGAACATTGAACTTGTAACACAAGTTGTTGCAATTGCTACCCATGAGATATAAGCTCCTAATTTTCTAGGATCTTTATCTGGATGAGAATCAAATATTTGCGGAATATTAATAGCCACTGGATAAACAGAACCACCACTTCTTGCAGTATTTGATGGCATAAATGGAGCTAGAACTAAATCTGAAAACGCAACTGCATATCCAAGACCAAGTGAACTTTTACCCATATATCTAATCATAATTAATGAAACTCTTCTTCCCAGACCTGTTTTCTTGTAACCAAGAGCAAACATAAATGCTGCAAAAATTAACCAAATAACACTATTTGAGAAACCACTTAATGCCCAATTGATACTCTCTTTTGAATTACCAATTAATCCTAACGCAGCAATTAGCGATACTCCCGCAAAACCTACAAGAGCAGCTGGAACTGGCTCAATAATTAGTCCTACAACAACAGCAAAAAATATCGCTAAGAAATGCCACGCATTAGCAGATAGACCCTCTGGTGCTGGAATGAACCATAAGATTGCTAAAACTGCTAGTGGTGCTAACAATTTTAAAACTTGATTTGACATAAATTCTCCTTTTCTAAATCATAAGAGCATTATAATATAATTTAGTTACAAACAAAATATAAGGAATTTTTAAAAAATAACTATTTACCTAAGATTTGTTATACTTTTGTAAAAATTATTACAAAAGGCTTTTGATGAACTTTGAAACGATATTAGGGAAAGTGGATTTTTTAGAATTTCTAAGGGGTAAAAAAGCTACATTTTTACTTGGATGTAGTGTTACAAAAACATGTGAAATTCCAAATATCTCCCAAGCAGGAATTCCTGGGAAACTATATCTTACTCCCACACTTGATGCAGAATTTTTATGCACAAAAGAGGTGCGATCACTTGAAGATATAGCAAAAACTCCAAAAGGCGTTCCCACACCTGCACTAATTACAAGAGCAGTTCATGAACTAAATGCTTTTTCAAATATTGAGATTTTAAATTTAGGACTAGAAGTAATACCAAATATAAACTATTTTAAGATTCATAATTTTAACATAAAGCCAAGTAGGAGAATTGATGATGGTGATAAAATAGATGCTTTAGAGATTTTTCAAAAAGCTATAGAGTTTGCACAAAACTATAAAACAAATGATGATTATGTGATTTTAGCAGAATCAGTTCCAGCAGGAACAACAACAGCAAATGCAACAGCCTTGGCACTTGGATATGAATGTGATGGATACTTTTCAAGTTCATATAAAGATAATCCAAATGAAATAAAAGAAAAAGCAATAAGAACTGCACTTACAAGAATCGATTTAAATGATGATATTTTTGAAATACTAAGTTCAATTAGTGATAATATGATTATATTTAATGCGGGATTTATACTAGGAAGCCAAGTAAATAATCAAAAAATAATCCTAGCAGGTGGAACACAAATGGCTGCTGTTTTACTTGTGGTTAATTCAATTTTAAGAAGTATGGAAGGAAGCATAGATAGCTCAAACCTAGCACTTTGCACTACAAAATGGATAAATAAAGATCAAAATTCAAATATAAAAGCACTTTTAGAGCAATTGGATTTTCCTATAAATGCATATGCAAGTGATTTTGATTTTGAGCAATCTTCACATCCAGCACTTAAACTTTATGATGAAGGTGAAGCAAAAGAAGGAGTTGGTTGTGGTGCAGCACTTTGTTATGCAGCAATTAATGGGCTTACAAAAATGCAAGTTACAAAAAAAATAGAAAGTTTTTTAGGATAAGAAATGAAAAAGATAATATTTATATTAATAGCAGGAGCAATGATGCTAAAAGCTTGGACAATACAAAATGATCCATATTATAAACATAAAAAAAGCCAATTTGAAGAATTAACACAAAATGATAAATATAAAACGATGATGTTAGGTGATTCAATAACAGATGAGGGAAGATGGGATGAACTTTTAAATATAGACACAGTTCAAAACAGAGGAATAAGTGGTGATACAACATCAGGAGTTTTAGAAAGACTTGATTCAATTGGCAAAAATATAGAAAATGTTTTTATAATGATTGGTGTAAATGATATTATGAGAGGTGCAAGTGTTGATGAGATTTTTGCAAACTACTTACAAATCATAAAAGTATTTCAAGAAAAAAATATAAAAGTATATATTCAATCAACTTTATATATAGGTGAAAGAAGAGCAGAAAATTTTAATACAAAAGTTGAAGATTTAAATAAAAAACTTGAAATTTATGCAAGTGAAAATAAAATCACATTTATAAATCTAAATCCTATTTTTGCACCAAATAAAATACTAGAAAAGAAGTATACTTTTGATGATTTACATTTAAATGGAAGTGCCTATAAACTTTGGGCTCAAGAGATTAAGAAGTATTTTTAAAATAAATAAATTAGGATTTTCATGGATATTTTTATTTCAACATTTTTAAAAATGTTTTTTATTATGACACCGTTTTTTGTGTTGTCGGTATTTTTAACTTTAACACAAGATGCGACACCAAAAGAGAAAAAAGCATTAGCAATAAAGGTTACTATTTCTGTAATCATTGCTAGTTTAATATTATTATTTTTTGGGAAACATATATTCTCTGTTTTTGGAATAACTCTTGATGCCTTTAGAATAGGAGCAGGAGCACTATTGTTTTTAACAGCAGTTGAATTAGTAAAAGGAAGCAAAGATGGTGCAAAGGCTAGTGATAAAGATATATCACAATTAGCAGTTGTTCCCTTGGCAATTCCTGTTACTATTGGACCTGGGACTATTGGTATTTTACTTGTAATGGGTGCCACTTTTGAGAGTAAAGCATCTTTGATTATGGGAAGTTTAGCTCTTGTTAGTGCTGTTGTTGTAATTGGACTTATGCTTTATACTTCAACGGTTTTTGAAAGATTAATAGGGAAACAAGGACTTTTGGTAATTTCTAAAATAACTGGATTGTTTTTAGCAGCACTTTCAGCTCAAATTGTATTTACAGGAATAAAAGGCTTTTTAGAATTATGAGTAAGATATTTTATTTTGGTGGACAAAAATCAGGAAAAACAAAAGCTGGAAGTAAAAAAGCTTTAGATTTGGCTCAAAATTCAAAGCCATATTATGTGGC
>JAGOIF010000184.1 GCA_017995775.1 Aliarcobacter sp. | reverse complement strand
TCAAAAGTTCTTTTGCTTTTTGTAAAGTTTGCTTTGTTTTTGTTCCTTTTAAATGATGATACAACTGAACATTATCTAAAATACTAAGCCAAGGAAATAGTGAGTTTTCTTGACTAAGCCAAGCTATATTTGTACCTTCTTTTAATGTTATTTTTCCACTTGTGATATTTTCTTTTTCTAAATCAGCTATACATCTAAGTAGCGTTGATTTACCTACTCCTGAAGTTCCAAGTAAAGCGGTGCTTCTGTTTTCTAAGATATCAAAGTTTAGATTTTCGAATAGTTTTTTACCTTTAAATTCAAGGTTTAAGTTTTGTATTTGAGCTATAAAATTATTGTTCATGGGTGCAATAATATAACATAAGACCTAAAAGCAATGAATTTCATTCTTACTATAAATATTTCACCATTTAAAAATATTATTTCTTTTTTAGTTTTGCTTTTCTTATTTGAATATTTTTAAGAATTTAATCGCGGCTATTTATAATAAGCTTTTGGATAATATGTATTTTTTAGTTTTATAAAAAATTATTCTATAATTTAAATCACTGTTTTTAGTATATTTAGAAGCTTGATAATATTTATGTTTATAGAGTGATTTTGCATGGTTTAGATTTAAAGTGGCGAGAAGACGAAGGAATCGAACCTTCCACGGCGTTTACACAAAAACCGTCAATCAGGGTTGAAGCCTGTGGTGCCCACCAGGTACACATGTCTCCCGCTATTAAAAGACCATGATTCTACATTAATAAATTTTAAAATCATCTGAAAGGGTAAAAGTGTTTTTACTAAAGTCTATACCAAAAATTGATAAGTTTATCAATCACAAAGCTTTTGAGGGCTTTTCAAAAGAGTTAATAACTAAAATTTCCAAAGAAATAATAGAGAGTTTACGAAAGGATATTTTAGATAAAAAAATTGATTCATTTATAGAAGATGATTTAGTTTCAAAAGTTATTTCTAAGTACAACAATCTAATTTCTCCTTCTTTACAGCCTGTTATAAACGCAACTGGAATAATCGTACATACCAATCTTGGAAGAAGTTTAATAAATAAACAAAGCCTAGAAAAAGCTATTCAAATAGCCACTTCATACAACAATCTTGAATATGATTTACAAGAAGGTAAAAGAGGTGAAAGATATTCTCATATTGTGAAATCTTTACAAAATCTAACAGGATGCGAAGATGCTATTGTTGTAAACAATAACGCTAGTGCTGTTTTTTTGATTCTAAATACTTTTGCTAAAAATAAAGAAGTAGTAGTTAGCCGTGGTGAGTTAGTAGAAATTGGTGGAAGTTTTAGGGTTCCTGAAGTTATGAGCCAAAGTGGTGCAATTTTAAAAGAAATTGGAACTACAAATAAAACTCATCTAGCTGATTATGAAAACGCTATAAATGAAAACACTTCTATGCTTATGAAAGTTCATAAATCGAACTACTCAATAGAAGGTTTTACAAGTGAAGTTGATTTTGAACAAATTGTACAAACAGCAAAACAAAACAATGTAATAGATTACTATGATATGGGAAGCGGTCATATGATTGATCTTCCTTTTAATCTAAGTGCTAAAGAGCCTTCTATTTTAGAAATCATGAAATACAAACCTTCACTTTTGAGTTTTTCAGGAGACAAACTTTTAGGAAGTGTTCAAGCTGGAATAATCATAGGAAATAAAGATTTAATTGAGAAAATTAAAAAAAATCAACTTCTTAGAATGCTAAGAGTTGATAAGATAACTCTTAGTATTTTAGAAGATAATCTAAATTCATATCTTAAAAATGAACTTGATAATATTCCTACATTAAAAATGCTTTTCGCATCATTGGAAACTTTAGAAAAAAGAGCAACTATTTTAAAAGAAAAAATCCAAGATATTTGTACTTGTGAAGTAATAGCAACTCAAACTTTAATAGGTGGAGGAACAACTCCTAATAGAAAAATTCCATCAATTGCACTTACTATTTTATATAAAGATTTTAAAGTAAATAAAATTGAGAAACTATTTCGAGCAAATAATCTAATTGTACGAATCGAAAATGAAAAAGTTCTTTTAGATTTTAGAACAATCCAAGAAGATGAAATAATCAAAATTGCAAATATCATAACTAAGGTTTTTAATTAATGTCAAATATTATTATAGGAACAGCAGGTCATATTGACCATGGTAAAACAGCACTTATTCAAGCTTTAAATGGCTTTGAAGGTGATAGCACAAACGAAGAAAAACAAAGAGGAATCACTATTGATTTATCTTTTTCAAATCTTTCACAAGGTCAAAAAAATATTGCTTTTATTGATGTTCCAGGTCATGAGAAACTTGTAAAAAATATGATTGCTGGAGCTTTTGGATTTGACTATGTTATGATTGTTGTAAGTGCAGCAGAAGGGATTAAACCTCAAACGGTTGAGCATATTGAGATTTTAAATCTTTTGGGTTTAAAAGAGATTATCGTTGTTATTACAAAAAAAGATTTAGTTAGTGCTGAGGATTTACAGCTTAAAAAAGAAGAAATTTTAGAGTTTTTAGATGGTTTTGATTTTAAGATAAAATTTATGCATGAAGTTTCTATTTTTGAAAAAGAGTCTATTGAAAAACTAAAAACATCACTATTTTCTATAAACAATACAATTAAGCAAGAAGAAAATTTCTTTAGATATTACGTTGATAGAGTTTTCTCACCAAAAGGAATAGGAACAGTTGTAACTGGAACTGTTTTAGGGAAAAAAATAGATTTAAATGAAAAAATATTTTTATGTGAAGCTCAAAAAGAGACAAAAATAAAAAATATTCAAGTTCACAATGAAAATGCTTTGGAAGCAAATATCTCAAATAGAGCTGCTTTAAACTTGCAAGGAATAAATATAAACCAAGTAAAAAGAGGTGATTTAATCACTAAAAAAGGTTTTGTTAGAGGTTTTGATGAAATTGATATATATTTTAAATGTCTAAAAGATAAAAAACTTAATCACAATAAAACATATACTTTATTTATTGGTGCGAAAAAAGTGGATGTAAAAGTTTTATTATTTGATTCATTAACGCAACTTCAAGAAGGATATGCAACACTTAAATGTGAAGAAAAGATCTTCTCTATATTTGGAGAAAAACTTATTTTAAGAAACACAAATGATACTATTTGTGGTGGAAAAGTTTTAAACCCAATTATAGATCCAATGAAAAAAAATCAAAAAAGAAAACTTTTAGAAGCATTAGCAAATAACAATTTTAAAGAAGCATATAAAGAACTTTTAGATGC
>JAGOIF010000183.1 GCA_017995775.1 Aliarcobacter sp. | reverse complement strand
TAAATAAAGAGTCAACTAGTAAAGAGTTTATCTTTTTCACACTATATCCATATTCATTTATTTATGATAAGTTTTTAATAAAAATGAGTGATGTTGAGTATAAAATTATGAATATAAAAATGATAGATTTATCTGAAATAATAGTTTCAAAATACGATAGATTAGTTTTATAAAAACATAGGAGATAAAGCCTATGTTTTTACTTAAAACAAATAGATAAAAGTTATTACTGAAGATTTATTGATATTCTTTGGCAAGAAAATTGTACACCACTATTACAAGATTTTTTGTAAAGTTCAGTTGCTTTACTAACATTTTTAAGTTTAAATTCTGTATAAAATGCTAATAATCCTTGAGCTTTAGGATCACCTTGATTTGCTGCAGCTTGGATTGAAGTCAAATTAGCTTCTATAGTTTTTAATGATGAATCAACTTTTGAACCATCAATTTTTGAACCATCTACTCTTGAACCTTTCGCTAGCAACTCTGATATTGCATCAGAATTTTCCATAGCAGATGAACCTAAATTTACAGCATCACCAACTAAACCAGTATAGTTTTGATTTTTAATATTATTCATTGCACTTTGAATATCTTTTGCACACCCACTAAATATAGTTAAACTAAATATTCCAACTATAACCAATCTACTCAAATTATTCATGTTTTCCCTTTGTATAAAATTATCTTCAAATTCTACATTCTTTTGTTTAAATTTAGCTTAATATAATAAGTTGTTTATTAAAGTTTTTTTAGATAGATTTTCAATTAATAATTAAAATTGTAATCCTTTTTATAAAGAATAACTTAAAATGAATGGAAATTAAAAAAAAGGCAATAGTTTTTTAACAATATATTTGAAAAGAACATTTGCAAGTATAAAATCTTGCTGATGTTTGATTTTTGAAGTACTATTTTTTATGCAATTATCTAGAATTTTGCAAATAGTATTTTTATAATCAAACACTAATGTTTGGTTGAACAATTTAGTAAAGTGATAGCTTTTAAAATGCTATTTTTAGATTTAAGTACTAACTTGTGATCTTTTACAATTTACTGTTTATGACTTAGAAAAAACACGATATGGATCATATGGTGTGTTGTATCTAAATATAGAATAAATTATAGTTGCTAACTTTCTTGAAACAGCAATGATACCTTCTTGTTTAGATTTTCCTTGAGATTTTTTTGTATCATAGTATTGTTTTAGTTCTTTATTGTGTAATAAACAACTAACACTTGCCATATATAAAGCGTGTTTAGCTAATGATGAACCTCTTTTTGATAACTTTCCAGTTGATTTGGAATTACCTGAACTATTTTCAGTTGGAAATAGCCCAAGATAACCAATAAATTTAATTGGTGTTGCAAATCGTGATAGAACTCCACATTCACTAATAACTGCAGCAATAGTTTTAGATGAAACACCTGGAATAGTTTTTAAGTTCTCAATTAATGAATTAGTTGGAACATCTTTCTCTTCTTTAATACCTTTTTTTTCAAGAAGTGCTAATATCTCATCTTCTAAGATAGATAACTCATCTTGATAGATTTTAAGAAGTCTAATAGAACTTTTAATAGCTATTTCTCTAGCATCTTTGGCTTTACCTGAATAAATAGAGTTTTTTGCTAGTTCTAAAACTTTTAAGGCTTTTTGGCTATTAAAACTATTTCCTTGAATATGTCTAAATATTTTAAGTATCCTATCTACACTACACTATGTTTATAGTGATGAGCTGTTGGATATTTATCTAAAAGTGCAAGACCTGTGATACTAAATATATCAATAAAGTTTTCAAGCTCTGGAAATGTAACTGTTACTTGAGTTAAAATTCTTTTTTTAAGCTCTTTCATATCAGATTGTATAGAAGCTCTGTTTCTATACAAAGTTCTTAAACTTTGATATTCATCATTTGTTACATAACCTGAACTATATTTACCATCTTTTAAAAATAAAGCTATGATCCAAGAATCTATATTGTCATTTTTAACTTTCTTCATTGTGTGCTGTTCTCTGTATCTACTAGTTTGAAATGGATTTAATAGTTTAACATTATATCCTTTACCATTTAGAAACTCCCAAAGATTCTCACCATAGATTCCAGTTGCTTCAAGACCAATAATAAAATCATTTGTATTTGATGAAATAGTTTCGAGTTTAGCAATAAACTTTGAAAATCCATCCATACAATTTGTAACTCTTATAGGTTTTTGTGTAAATCTTACTTCATTTTCATCAATGATAGTAACAACATGAAAGTTTTTAGCAATATCAATTCCAACATAATACATCTTTTTATACCTCTGTTTTTATAATCTTTAGTTGTTCTGGATAAATCCAGATTCACAGCCTCGTTAATCTATATGTAGTAAGTGCTCTACAGCTACCTCTACAGCTTTTCTCGAAGAGAGTGCAAGCACAAAAATAAATGATTAACAACTAAAGATATCAACAGGCTTATATGATGTAGTTTGCTAGAATAAATATAAATTCAATTCCATCATTGCTACAAGGAAAAAAATGTTGTTATATCTAAAGTCATAGACTGTAAAAAGTAAAAGATTTGAAGTTAGTACTTCAATCTTAAAAGAATATATTTTTTAGCTGAAAGCTAGGTTATATATTCATAAATTAATTATACGAGGATAAACACATGAAAAATATATTGATTTTAAATATAATCTTTGGCTTAATATTTTACCCTTTTCAATCATTTTCAAAAAACTTAGATATAGATAATATACTTATGGAACTTCAAAATGATAAAGACAAAAGTATTGATAAATTAATATTGGATACAGAAGCTATTCTGACAAAAAAATTAAATGATGATTATGGATTAGAAGAACAAGAAAATTTTTCTAATCTATTAGAAATACTTGGAAAAGAAAATCTAGATAATGATTTTTTATCTAAGTTTACGTTAGATGATACAATTGTAACTTATACTAATAAGGCACCAGAAATAGATGGATTTACTGCACCAACAAATATTAAGGATTATTATAAGTTATTTGATATATTAAAAGAAGCTATAAATAATCTTAAGACAAATAATAAATTAACTTCTGATGAATATGATATTTTGAGAACAAAAGCATTTTTATTACTAATATATTTGGCAAAAATTGAATTTTCTACATTTCAAACTTTAAGTGAATATTATAAAACAGGTCAAATAAATTTAGAACCGAACTCTATTTCAGTAATTGATTTTGAAACATTTTGTTTAAGGTCAGGTGCTCCAGCTCCTACAACATATGTAGAACCAATGACTTTAGAAAAGAACAAAGCTT
>JAGOIF010000182.1 GCA_017995775.1 Aliarcobacter sp. | reverse complement strand
AAATAGCTTAAGTACATAAACGAAGCTAATAAAATTGAAGTGATGAAGCCTTTTATTATGAAGTTTTTGTTAGAATAATCGCGTTTTAGTAAAAACATAATAAACTACTTTTTAAAAGGAAATTTGATGGAAGGTTCAAGTACAGATTTAATAAGCTCATTGTTACCTCTAGTTGCTTTATTTGCAATTTTTTACTTTTTGATTATCAGACCACAACAAAAACAAGCGAAAGCTCATAAGGAAATGGTTTCTAATTTGAAAAAAGGTGATAAGATTGTAACAAATGGTGGCTTAATGGTAGAAGTTACAAAAGTGGAAGATACATATTTTGTAGTAAAAAACAGTGATGGCACTGAAATGAAGCTTATAAGAGAGTTTGTAGCAAAACTTTTAGAAGAATAAAATTCTTCAAATTTTAAGATATGTAATTTTACATATCTTAAGTACTCAAGTTTCATACCCCCTAAACTAAGGAAAAAGAATTGAAAATCTTTAATTATAGACTTATAATATTTACCTTAAGTATTATTTTTGGTGTTGTTTTCTCAATTCCATCTCTATTACAAACAGATACAGGAAAAAAAATCGCACTAGGCCTTGACTTACAAGGTGGATTACATATGCTTTTAGGTGTAAATACTCACGAAGCAGTAAGCTCAAAAATCAAAACTATAGCAACATCAGTAAAATATTTCTCAGATGATGAAGAACTTTTAATCGATGCTTTATCAATAAATGAAGATAGTGTTACTTTTACAGTTTTAGATGCTGATGAAATTCCTAAAATGAATGAAATGTTAAAACAAATAACAGGACTTGATATTTCAGTAGATGAATTAAAATATACTTTAAAATTAACAAAAGAAGATATTGCAAAAACAAAAGACTTGGCCGTAGCTCAAGCTGTTGAGACAATAAGAAATAGACTTGACCAATTTGGTTTATCAGAACCAACGGTTGTAAGACAAGGTGAAACAGATATAGTTGTTGAACTTCCTGGTATTAAAACAGCAGAAGATGAAAAAGCAGCCCGTGAGCTTATTTCAAAACCAGCAAACCTTGAACTTATGGCTGTGGATGAAGAGAGAAACGATCAAGTAAATACTATGACATCATCACAAGCAGCAGCTTATGGTAATATTATTTTAGAAGATACAAATAATCCTAATATTAAATATCTTGTAAAAGAGATTCCTATTTTAAATGGAAGTCAAGTAATTGATGCACAAGTTGCTTTTGATCAGTCAAATCAAGCTATTATCAACTTTACTTTAAACTCAACGGGAGCAAAAATTTTCGGAGACTTCACAAGTAGAAGTGTAGGAAAAAGATTAGCAGTTGTTTTAGATGGAAAAGTTTATTCAGCACCAAATATTAGAGAGCGAATTGGTGGTGGAAGTGGTCAAATCTCTGGTGGATTTACACTTGCAGAAGCTGGAAACGTTGCAATTGCACTAAGAAGTGGAGCATTACCAGCAACTGTTACTTTACTTGAAAAAAGAAGTGTTGGACCTTCACTTGGAGCTGATTCTATAAAAGCTTCAATGATAGCTTTAATCTCAGGATTCTTAGCTGTATTTATTTTTATGGTTATTTATTATAGACGTGCTGGAATTGTTGCAAATATTGCACTTGTTACAAATATTTTTATAATCATAGCTGTAATGGCAATGTTTGGAGCAACTTTAACACTTCCTGGAATGGCTGGAATTGTTTTAACTATTGGTATGGCTGTTGATGCTAACGTTATTATCACAGAAAGAATAAGAGAGTTAATCAAAGAAGGTGCTTCTATTCCAAAAGCCATTGAAGATGGTTATTCAAACGCAATGAGAGCTATTTTAGATGCGAATATTACAACACTTTTAGTTGCGGTTATTTTATATGCATACGGAACAGGACCTATAAAAGGTTTTGCAATTACTATTTCTATTGGTATCTTAGCTTCAATGTTAACAGCAATTTTAGGAACTCATGGTATTTACGAAGCTATGATGGATAAAATGGCAAAAGATAAAAATAGTAAAAAATGGTTTGGAGCTGAATAATGGAAATTTTTAAAAAAGATAAAATCTATGATTTTATGGGTAAAAGATTAGCTTTTTTAGGTCTATCTTCTATTTTAATTGTTGCTTCGATTATTTTACTTTTAACAAAAGGTTTAACTTTTGGAATTGACTTTGCAGGTGGAACAATTGTTCAAGTAAAATACGAACAAGCTGCACCTCTTGATAAAATAAGAGAAACATTAAAAAATACAAAATTTGGAAACTCAACAATCACAAAATTTGGAAGTGATGAAGAGATTGTTATTAGAATTACAGGAAGTAGTTCTGATTTAACGAATGATATTGCTGATGAAATGCACAAAATTTTAAATTCAACTGGTAATTTTGAAATTAGAAGAGTTGATATGGTTGGTGCTAAAGTTGGTGGAGAACTTAGAGAAAAAGGAATGATGGCATTATCTTTATCTTTAATAATGATTTTGATTTATCTTTCATTTAGATTTGAGTGGAGATTTGCTGTTGCATCAGTTTTAGGATTAGTTCATGACGTTATTATTGCAATGGGATTTATTTCTTTATTTGGCGTTGAAGTAAATCTAGATATTTTAGCAGCAATTCTTACTTTATTAGGATATTCAATTAATGATACGATTATCATATTTGATAGAATTAGAGAAGGATTACAAACTACAAAAGAGACTGAATTAAAAGAAATTATAAATCAATCTGTTAGTAAAACTTTATCTAGAACTACTTTAACTTCATTAACAACTTTATTTGTTGTGGCAACGCTATTGTTCTTTGGTGGAGAGATTATTTATGGATTCTCATTTACACTATTTGTAGGTATTATTATAGGAACTTATTCTTCTATATTTATAGCTTCAGCTTTCTTAGTTCAATTAAAATTCTCAGTAGCAGATTTTAGAACTAAAGATGGTGAAAAGTTATTAAGACAAAGAGACAAAGAGAAATTAAGAGCTATGTATGAACAGGGAACTATTTAAGTTTTTCTTGGTTTTTACAACTATATTTTTCTAAAAGGGAAGAGTTTTATAACTCTTCCCTTTTTTTATCTATTATTTAAAATATTAATAGCTTTTAAAAATAAACATAAGTAAAATCATCGGAATTTTCGAAAAGCAATTTTTTAAGATTTTTTAGATAATATAAATACTTAAATAAAATCAAAACTTATATCTAAAGGATAAAAATGGATTGGGGTAAAGTAACTTATATATTCTTTTCACTAATGTCTTTAACTACGACAGCTGGATTTATATACGAACCAAATGTGATTGCATTATTTATAGCAGC
>JAGOIF010000181.1 GCA_017995775.1 Aliarcobacter sp. | reverse complement strand
GAAAATATTTAGTTAAAATTGCACCTTGTGCTTTTAATACAAATATCATGATTGTTAAGAAGGCAAATACTACACCCATCCCTAAAAACATGAACTTGATTGATTCTGCGATTAAGTTTACTTCCATTAGGAATCCTTTTTGACTGATTTAAAGGTGCGTAATTTTAGGGAAATCTACTAAATACTTCTTCTTTTTAAGTGCGAAGAAAATTGTTTTATAGTGCTTATTTTATAGTTTAATAATGCTATACTCTTTTTATGAAAAAAGAAACATTACAAAAAAGAACAAAAATTGCAAATGATATTATGTACTATATATACACGCATATAGAGATTAATATTGACATAGAAGAGCTTAGTATTGACCTAGGTATCAGTAAATTTCATATGCATAGAATTTTTAAAGAAGCATTTGGGAAAAATATCTATGAAAGTATTAAATCAATAAGACTGCAAAAGGCTTCAAATTTACTTTTGACAAATAAATATTCAACCATTTCAAATATTGTAAATCAATGTGGATATTCATCCCAATCTTCTTTTATTAAAATATTTAAAGATAGATTTGAAATGACTCCCAAAGAGTGGAAAAATGGTGGTTATAAAGAGTATTCAAATAAAATATTACAACAATCTCAAACAGCTAGTCAATCAAAAGCAGATTTTAAAGACATAGTTCCAACTATTGTAAAAATGCCTGCAATTGAGAGTTTTTACATAAGAAACAAAGGTTATAACGTAAATATAAAAGAGACTTGGCAAAAACTTCAAACATGGATTTTAACAAATAATATCACTTCATATAAAAGAATTGCACTTTTTCATGATAATCCAACAATCACACCTTTAAACGAGTGTCAATATATTGGATGTGTGATGGTTGATGGAAATCAAAAAGTAAAAAGTGATAGATTACCAAATTTTAAAATAGCTGATGGAGTTTATGCAAAGTTTGATTTAAAAGGAAAAACAGGAGATGTTTTACCTTTTATTCATTGGGTTTATCATGAATGGCTTCCACAAAGTGAATATGAAACAACGACAAAACCTTCCTATGCGATTTATAATAAAATTGATTTTTTAGATGAAAGTAATGAGTTTGATTTAAGCTTTTATGTTTCCATAAACTTTTGATTAATTAAAATTTACTATAATACGCAAAATTTAAGTCTAGAGAAAAGGTAAAAAATGGTTTTATATTTATTGGCAATTATTGCAGGATTTGCAATACTTGTTTGGAGTGCTGATAAGTTTGTAGATGGAGCGGCAGCTGCAGCTAAACATTTGGGAATGCCTAGTTTATTAATTGGTATTTTGATCGTTGGATTTGGAACAAGCGCACCTGAAATGGTAGTTTCTGCAATCGCTGCAATGGAAGGAAATCCTGCCCTTGCTCTTGGAAATGCTTTGGGTTCAAACATAGTTAATATTGCTTTAATTTTAGGAGTTACTGCGATTGTTGCTCCAATTACTGTAAATTCTAAGATTGTAAGAAAAGAGATACCATTATTACTTTTAATTGTTTTATTTTCTGGATATTTATTACTAGATAATGAACTAACATTTAATGAAGGTTTAGTTCTTTTATTTGGTTTCTTTTCACTTATTGCATGGTCAATTTATGCAGCCATCAAAGGAAAAGGTGATGCTTTAGAATCTGATATGGATGATGAGTTAATTGAACATGATATGAGCTTAAAAACTGGAATTATTTGGCTTATTATCGGACTTGTATTATTAATTGCAAGTTCTAGACTTTTGGTTTGGGGAGCTGTTGGAGTTGCACAAGAATTTGGTGTTAGTGATTTAATTATTGGACTTACTATTGTAGCACTTGGAACTTCATTACCAGAACTTGCAGCATCTGTAATAGCAGCAAGAAAAGGTGAACATGATATTGCTATTGGAAATGTTGTTGGATCTAATATGTTTAATATTTTAGCAGTTATAGGAATTGCAACAGTAATTGCTCCTATGAATAACATTCCTTTGGAAGTATTACATAGAGATTGGCTTGTAATGTTGGCTTTAACAATGGCTCTTTTAGTAATGGCTTATGGATTTAAGAAAAAAGAAGGAAGAATTACTAGAATTGAAGGAATGTTTTTAATAGTTTGTTATGTTGCATACAACACTTATCTTGGAATGACTTTAACAGGAAGTTTATAATTTGAAAAAAACTGATTATTTTTTCTGGATTGCATTATTATTAATTGCTCTATTTTACATTTTTAAGGGCAATGATATGCATACAGAAAAATTTGAATTAATCAAACAAAACGCAGAAATAAAAAAAGAAAACTAGACTTGATGTTGCGTTAACCACTTTTGTAGAAACTCTTCTCTTGAGTAGGTTTTCGCTCCTAAATCAAACTTATATTGCATATAAGGATGACCAAGATTCCAAAAAGAGTAGTTTTGCTCTTCTAAATAAAGTCCTAATAAAACTAACTGCAATTTCCCCCAATTATTATAAATCTTCTCTTTAGATGAAAAACCTGTAAGTGATGTATAAGTTGAGTTTATTTTATAACCAATTTCACCAGCTATTAGTTTATTTGTTCTTTTATCACATAATTCTACGCTTATTATTTGAAAGTTTATACTTTCGTGTTTGTAGTTTTGAAGATCTAAGATAAGTTCTTCATACTGTTTTTCTAGCCAGTTTGTTTTATGATGGTTTTTTAGTTTATCTAGCACTTCTTCAAATCTTGTGTTTATTGAAAAGTGAAAATTATCTTCTTTTAGAAGTTTTTTAACTTTCTTACTTATATGTAAATCTTTAAACTCTAAAACTGCATATTCAAACTGTATTTCAGGAAGTAAATAAAACTTATCTTGAAGTGTAATTGAAGTTGAAATAAATCCAAAATAAGCTAAATAAATATAAAAATCTTTTGAGAAATCATCACTTATATAATAGTTTGTTTCAAGCTTAGAATAAATATCATTAAATAAAATATCTTGGTTTTGAATATCTTCATAGGATATATAATAAACTACATTTTGAATGCTCATTTTACTTCTTTTATAATATATTACGTTTGATTTAATTATAATGATTTTTTAAATTAAGGGATTTTTTGAACACTCTAATCACAAATAATCAAACATCGAATTTTTATAATCATATCACAAAACTACTTTTAAGCTCAGAATCATTTATTTTAAATGTGGCATTTATAAACTACTCAGGACTTCAACTTTTACTTGATAGCTTTAAACTTTTAGAGCAAAAAGGAATAAAAGGAAAAATCCTAACTTCCACATATTTAAACTTTACACAAGTAAAAGCCTTAGAAAAGATAAAAGAGTTTAAAAACATAGAG
>JAGOIF010000018.1 GCA_017995775.1 Aliarcobacter sp. | reverse complement strand
GATTCACAGATAAAATAATCGAACAATATATTCAATACCTAGCAGATAAAAGATTAGAGGCAGTTGGATATAAACCAGAATATAATGTAAAACACCCTATTCCATGGGTTGATGGATATGCAAGTTTCAATGATCAAAGAACCAACTTCTTTGAAGGGAATGTTGTTAATTACTCAAAAGGATCAATCGACTTCGACGATTTTTAATAGTTTTTCCCAGTAAAATAACAAGAAAGAAGTTAAAAATATAAACTTCTTTCACAAAATTAACTAACTAAAAAATTTACTCTTAAAAAGTCTTTTCGATATAAAAACTATTATAATTCGAACCACCATGATCAACATTATTAATAAGTCCAGCAATTCCTGAACGATGTTTTAATAAATATCCAACGTAAGTACCATACATTGGTTTATAATCAATTAGTTTTCCAAAGTCAACATCAAGAGTGATATCTAAGTAATTTAAAAACCTAGAAGTTTTTAAAATATCCGTAGAATTTTTATGGGACTCATCATATTCAACTTCAAGAATATCGCTTGTGTATGAAAATCCTTCACCAAGTCCAATTCTTACTCTATTATCTAAAAAATCTAAATTATAAAAAGCTTTTACATAAGTTAAAACTTCATAAGTATCATGATTTACTTTCTCATCAAAGTAAGAAAAACCACCTTTTAAATAAATATCAAAAGGTAAATCAAAAAGATTTTCTTTAAGTAAATAACCCGCATCAAGTGCTACAACAGATAAATTTTTGCCAGTTGACCCAGGCTTACCAGCAATAATTTCACCTAAATTATTATAAGATGCAATCCCATAAGCAGCTCTCATTGAGTATTTATCATCAGCACACAATACTAAATTTAATAAAAAAATTGAAAAGAAAACAAACTTCATATATAAGACCTTTTTGCTTGAATAAATTTGAAGGATATTATCTAAATAATACTTACAGTTTAAAAGTTAGTTTTATTATAAAAAAACTCATTAATACTATCAAAACCTTCTAAAAAGTATAAAAAGTGAGTTACTTCTTCTATTTCTTCTTTTTGTGATTTTATCTTTCATTGAAGGCATAACTTCAAAGTGTCTGATTACTCTTTTTAAAGACTTTCTTCAAACTTACTAAATCTGTTTAATTGCTATAAAAAACGATTATTATATTAAGGAGGAATAAACTATAATTTCGTTTGTGTAATAAGTTACATACATAATTTTTTGATAATTAATATAAAAATAAACTATTTTTTAACAGATATTGAATATGATTATCAATTATTTTTTTAAATATAAACGGAGTAAATAAAATGAACGCATCAGAGCTATTTGTAAAAGCTTTAGAAAACGAAGGTGTTGAATACATCTTTGGAATTCCAGGTGAAGAAAATCTTGATTTTCTTGAAGCACTTAGAACATCAAATATTAAATTAATTTTAACAAGACACGAGCAAGGTGCTGGATTTATGGCAGCAACTTATGGAAGATTAACTGGAAAAGTTGGAGTTTGTTTATCAACTCTTGGGCCTGGAGCTACTAACTTTGCAACAAGTGCTGCTTATGCACAACTTGGTGGAATGCCTATGATGATGATCACAGGTCAAAAACCAATCAAAAAATCAAAACAAGGTAGATTTCAAATTATCGATATCGTTGGTATGATGAAACCTATGACAAAATATGCAAAACAAGTTGTTAATGGAAATAATATTCCATCAATGGTAAGAGAAGCATTTAAAATAGCTACAACAGAGCGACCAGGTGCTGTTCATATTGAATTACCTGAAGATATTGCAGCTGAAGAAGTTGAATTTAATATTTATCCTGTAAAAGAGTTCAAATATCCAAAAGCTGGAAAAGACACTATTGCAGATGCAGTAAAAATGATTGAAAAAGCAAAAAGACCATTATTATTAATTGGTGCAGGTGCAAATAGAACAAGAATTGGAACAGCATTAACAGATTTTGTAAATGAAACTGGAATTCCATTTTTCTCAACACAAATGGGAAAAGGTGTAATTGATGAAAATCATAAACTTTGTTTAAGTACAGCAGCATTATCAAAAGATGACTTTATTCACTGCGCGATTGAAAGAGCTGACTTAATTATCAATGTTGGACATGATGTTATTGAAAAACCACCATTTTTTATGGAAAATACACCAGATGCTACAAAAGTTATTCACGTTAACTTCTCACCTTCAGAAGTAGATGATACATATTTCCCTCAACTTGATGTAATTGGTGATATTGCTTCTAATATTACAAGTTTAACAACAGCAATTTCTCCTCAAGAACATTGGGATTTTGAATATTATATTAGAATGGTTGATGAAATTAAAACTCACTTAAATAAATATTTTGGTGATAATAGATTTCCAATCTTACCTCAAAGAGCAGTAAGACTTATTAGACAAACTTTAGCAGATGAAGATATTGTAACACTTGATAATGGTGTTTATAAATTATGGTTTGCAAGAAACTATAGATGTGCACAACCAAATACACTTTTACTTGACAATGCACTTGCAACTATGGGTGCTGGACTTCCATCTGGAATGGCAGCTAAAATGGTAAATCCTAATAAAAAAGTTGTTTCTGTTTGTGGTGATGGTGGATTTATGATGAACTCTCAAGAATTAGAAACAGCTGTTAGATTAGGACTTGATTTAACTGTAATTATTTTAAATGATAATGCATATGGAATGATTAAGTGGAAACAAACAGGAATGGGGTTTGAAACATTTGGTTTAGATTTAGGAAATCCAGATTTTGTTAAATATGCTGAAGCTTATGGTGCTCATGGTTATAGACCAACATCAGTTGAAGAGTTTGAAAAAACATTACAAGAGTGTGTTAATTCAAAAGGTGTTCACCTTATTGATTTAGCAGTTGATTACTCTTTAAATCATGCTATTTTAAATGATTTATTAGCTAAAAAACAGTGTTTAATATAATAGAAAATTAAAAGGAAAAATATGAGTACAATAGAAGTAACGTCGCCATTTGACGGAAAAGTTGTAGGAACAGTTCCATTTAGTACATACGAAGAAGTAGAAAGTGCTATTGATTTAGCACATAATACTTTTTTAGACACAGCTAACTGGTTACCAAAATATAAAAGAATAGAGATTTTAGAAAACGTAATGAAAATTATGTCTTCAAGAGTTGAAGAGCTTACAATTTTATGTGCAAGTGAAGGTGGAAAGCCATATATTGACTCAAAAGTTGAAATTCACAGAGCCATTAATGGTATTAAAATTGCAATTGAGCATTTAGGTGTTTATGAAGGTAAAGAAGTTGCAATGGGACATACTGTTTCAAGCGCAAATAGAATGGCATATACATTCAAAGAACCAATTGGTGTGGTTGCTGCAATTTCAGCATTTAATCATCCATTTAACCTTGCAGTTCACCAAGTAATTCCAGCACTTGCGGTTGGATGTCCTGTAATTATTAGACCTGCAACTCAAACTCCAATGAGTGCAATTGAACTTGTAAAAATTCTTGAAGAAGCTGGACTTCCAAAAGGATGGGCACAAGCTGTTGTTTGTGATAGAAAAGGTGGAGAATTACTTGCAACATCTACTAAAACTAACTTCTTAACGTTTATTGGTTCAGGTCCTGTTGGTTGGTACTTAAATTCAAAAGTAAGTCCAGGAACAAGAGTTGCACTAGAGCATGGTGGAGTGGCACCTGTTATCGTTGAAGCTGATGCTGATATTGAAGATATGATTCCAGCACTTGCAAAAGGTGGTTTTTATCACGCTGGTCAAGTTTGTGTATCTGTTCAAAGAATTTATGTACAAGAATCAATTTGTGATGAAGTGGCTACAAAATTAACAGCAGCTGCTAAAAAACTAATAGTTGGAGATCAATTAGATCCTAAAACTGAAGTTGGACCATTAATTAATCATGATGAAGTAAACAGAGTTGAAGAATGGGTTAATGATGCTGTTTCAAAGGGTGCTACTATTTTAACAGGTGGAAAAAGAATAGGTGCTTCTTGTTACGAACCAACTGTTATTTTAAACCCTACTGATGATGCAATAGTTTCACAAAAAGAGGTATTTGGTCCAGTTGTTTGTATTTACTCTTACAAGACTTTAGATGAAGCTATTAGTAGAGCAAATTCACTTGAGGTATCTTTCCAAGCAGCAGTATTTACAAAAAATATTGATACGGCTTTAAAAGCAGTAAAAAGATTAAATGCAACTGCTGTTATGGTAAACGATCATACTGCATTTAGAGTTGATTGGATGCCATTTGGAGGAGCTAGAGTTTCTGGACTTGGAATGGGTGGAATTCCTCATTCTATGGAAGAAATGAGCAACGAAAAGATGATGGTTATTAAATCACCTGTTTTATAATATTAAAACAAAAAGATTTATATAAAAGCTAAGGTTTAAAAGCCTTAGCTTTTTTTTATTTTAAATATAAGGGAAAAAGATGACTTGGGATGATTTTTTCAAAGAAGAACAAACAAAAGATTATTATAAAGAATTGATGAAAAAAGTTGATGATGCTTATTCTTCTAGCATTGTTTTCCCTGATAAAGAAAAGATATACTATGCATTCTCATTAACACCCCTAGAAGACTTAAAAGTAGTAATACTAGGGCAAGATCCTTATCATGGAATAAATCAAGCTCAAGGCTTAGCTTTTTCAACACCTGCAAATATTAAAAATCCTCCTTCAATGGTAAATATTTTAAAAGAAATAAATACAGATATAGGAAAATCAACTTGTGAGAATGGGGATTTAAGTTCTTGGGCAAAGGATGGAGTTTTATTAATAAATGCAATTTTAACAGTGGAAGAATCAAAACCTAAATCACATCATAAATTTGGCTGGGAAATATTTACAGATAATTTAATAAAGTTTATATCTACTAATTCTAAAGATATTGTCTTTATTCTTTGGGGAGCAAATGCTATTAAAAAAGAGAAAATCATAGATAAAACAAAACATCATATTTTAAGCTCGGTTCATCCCAGCCCCTTATCTGTTTATAGAGGTTTCTTTGGATGTAAACATTTTTCAAAAACAAATGATATACTTAGAAAAATTGGAAAAAAAGAGATAAATTGGTAAGAAATATTTTAAGAAAAAATATTTCTTACTCTTGATTTCATCTTTGATAAAGATAATCTCATGGCTGAATATATCATCACTTTAGCTACATTTTTCCATCTAGGTTTTTCATAGCAAGGTGTAGGACAAGTTCTACATCTAGGTTTTATTTCATGTGGACAATTTTGAAGTCTATTAAATGAATAATCAATAGCATCATGACACTCTTTACATAAACAAAGCTCAAGATTAACACTCTTATCTTTGTAATTTAAAGTGACGCTTTTATTCTGTAAATTTTGATGTTTATCTTTACAATAGAGTTCAAAGAATGATTTTAAGGTATTTATTTCAATTTCAAATTTTTCATTTGTCATATTTCACACTTTTATTATAAATTAGAATAAATGTTATCCTAATTTATTTTATTTTATAAGATGTTTACATAAAATAAACAAATATACCTTGATTATAATCAACAAAAGAGAGAAAATGGAAAAAACAGGATTAGAAGACTTTTATTTTTTTAGTTTTTTGAAAGAAGAAGAACTACGAAGATTAAAAGATATTTCAATAAAAAAGATTTTTAATAAAGGTGAAATCCTTTTTTATAAAGGAGATGAGGCAAAATATTTGCATTTATTAATAAAAGGAATAGCAAAACTATATACCTATGATCATAAAGACAATGAAGTAGTTATTCATAATCTAATGGCGCCTTCATTAATAGCAGAAATTGTAAACTATGAAGAGTTGAAATTTCCTGCAAACTGCGCTTTTGAAACAAAAGCTGAAGTGTTATTAATTGATTATGAAAAGTTTAAAAAAGAATTTTTATTAAAACCAGAGATTTCAATGTTTTTTATTAAATCTTTAACAAAAAAAATAAAAGCATTAGAAAGTTTCATAAGTTATAATATTAGTTCAAATAGTATAGAAAAAATTGCAAAATTTCTTTATGATAATGAGTCTATTTTAATAAACCTAAAACAAGTAAAAATTGCACAAATTTTAAATATAACACCAGAAACTTTTTCAAGAAAATTATCAAAATTAAAGAACGAAAATATAATACAAAATGACAAAGGCTACATCAAGATTATTGATTATGATAGATTAAAAGATTATATTAATGAATAAAATAATAATTTATTTATAATAAGTAAAATTTTTACTTATTTTTCCTATTATATAGGATATAATGCGAAATCAAAAATTATTAAAAGGTCATCTATGACGTTACTTAGAAAAATAATAATGCTATTAATTTTTTTCCTAATATTAAATATTTTCACTATTTATGGGTTTGAATATAAGGATTTTTTATCAAATAATAATGCATCTTTAAATGAACAAAAAATTAATTTAAATACAACTAATGAAAAGCAAGAAGCTAAACCATTTAATTTAGTACTTGTAAAAAAAGACGGTGTTGTCGAAATGAATGGATTGTTTTCAAATGAAAATGATGTAAAAATGATATCAGATATTTTAAATATAAACCGACAAGGTGAATATAAATATGAAGAAAATAGAGTAGTAAATGAAGAGTTATTAAAAGAGTTAGTTGTTTTAATTACTCCCTTTAAAGATTTTTTTGCAGATAATTCTAAATTAACAGTTTTAAATAATGAAGTTACTTTGCTTGGAGAATTAAAAGATGCTAATTATAAAACTTTATTAGATTCAATTATTTCAAGATCAAAGATAAATATCAAAACAGATATTACTCTTCCTGGTGTTTCAAATATAGCTGATAATAAAGAAATAAATAATCCAACTTCTAATATAAATGAGGTACAATTATTAATTAATAATATTTTATCTGCAAAGAAAATTAACTTTGAGAGAAGAAGTACTGCAATTACTGCTGAATCTAAAACAGTTGTTGAAGAAATAGCAAAGATTTTAAATGATAATCCAACTTTAAAAGTAGAAATTTCGGGACACACAGATTCAAGGGGAAGTGATTCTTTAAATAAAAAGATTTCACAAGATAGAGCATCAAGTGTTAGAGATATTTTAATTTCATTAGGAATAAATAAAGATAGAGTTACTGCTATTGGTTATGGTGAAGAAAAACCTCTTGTTCAAGATGATGAAAATGGACTGTCAGAGATAAATAGAAGAGTAGAATTTAATATTTTAGGAGAAAATAAGTAATGATGTTTGAAATCGCTTCGTTAATCGTAGTTAATTTAATAATAGCTGCAATAATTGGATTTGTTGTGGGTTATATAATTGCAAAATCAAAATATTCTAAGATTGATAGTATAGAGGGTGATAATAAGGATTTAAGACCTGAAACAAAAGCAAAATCAGGAATTAATCCAATATTTAAGAAAAATTCTAAATTGGATTTCAAACCATTAATTTTAAGTTCTCCTAAACCAATAGGAAAAGATAATTTAAAAAAAATAAAAGGTATTAATTCTAAAATTGAGAATGATTTAAATACTTTAGGTATTTATCATTTTGAACAAATATCAAATTGGTCTGCAAAAAATTGTGATTGGATTGAAGAGTTTCTACATTTTCCTGGGGTTGCAAAAAGCAATCAATGGGTTGATCAAGCAAAGATTTTAACTTCTGGTAAAGAAACAATATACAGTCAAAAAGTACAAAATGGTGAGATTGAAGTAGATTAATTAAATCTACTTTTAAATCTTTAGTCTTTTATTTTAACTACATATCTTCCAACAGCTTTCCCTGATAGTAAAAGTTTATAAGCGTCTTTTATTTCATATAATGTAATTTCATTTGTAATACTATCAAGAGTGTTTATTTTCCACTTACTCGCAAGTTTTTCCCATGCAGCTTGTTTTTTTTCTAATTTACATTCAACAGAATCAATTCCTATTAGTCTAATACCTCTTAAAATAAAAGGGAATACATTTGTATTTAATTCATGGGAAGATGTTAAACCACAGCAAGTAGCAACACCGTCATATTTAATATATTTTAGGGCATTTGCTAATATTTCACCACCAACTGTATCTACAACAGCAATATATTTCTCATTCATAATTGGTTTTTTTGATTCTTCATTAAAAGTATCTCTTAATATAACTTCACTTGCACCAATTCTTTTAAGATAGTCGATTTTTTCTTTTTTACCTGAGATTGCAACAACGTTAAAACCAATTTTACTTAAAATTGAAACAGCAATTGATCCAACTCCACCAGTTGCACCTGTAACTAATACAGGACCATTTTCTGGTTTAACACCATTTGCTATTAATTCATTGATACTTAATGCTGCTGTTAGCCCTGCTGTTCCAAATGTCATAATCTCTTTATCTGAAATAGAATCAGGAATCCTAGCAACCCAAGAAGCAGGAACCTTTACAAATTGTGCATGACCACCATGGGTATTCATTCCCATATCATAACCTGTTACTAAAACACGCTCACCCATTTTAAAGATGTTAGAAGTTGATTCATAAACTGTTCCAGCAACATCTATTCCTGTAATATGAGGAAAATTTCTAGTAACTCCTGGATTTCCAATTGAACTTAATGCATCTTTATAATTTAATGAAGAATAAGTAACTTTTATAACTATTTCGTTTTCTGCACATTTTGGAATGGATACTTGTTTAATATCTGATATAAATTCTTTATCATTAGTTTTTTCTACTAAAAATGCTTTCATATTTAACCTTTAGTAATTAATTTTTTAGTAAATCTTTTAGACTGTGTTTAGGATCTTTCCCATGTAAAATAAGTTTTACTTCATTTGCAATGGGAGTATAAATATCATATTTTTTTGAAAGTGAGTGTATTGCATCGGCTGTTTTAACGCCCTCTGCTACTTCTCCTAGTTCTTCTAATATAAGATCTAGGTTTTTGTTCATAGATAGTCCAAGACCAACCCTATAGTTTCTACTCATTGTAGAATTGGCAGTTAAAAAAAGATCTCCAGCACCACTTAATCCTAAAAATGATGATTTTTTAGCGCCAAAAACTTTTCCAAATCTTTGCATCTCTACTAAACCTCTTGCGATTAGTGAAGCTTGAGCATTTTTTCCAAGGTTTAATCCTTCACAAATTCCACTTGCAATTGCAAGAACATTTTTGTATGCACCTGCAACTTCAGCTCCAATAACATCAGCGCTGTAATATGTTTTTATGAAATTTGGGAAAAATGGTTGAAAAGCATTGTATAGTTTTTTAGATTTTGAATTTATAACTAAAGCGCATGGAAGTCCTTTTATAACTTCAGCTGCAAATGATGGACCTGAAATAAATCCAATGTTTTTATTTGGTACAAAATCAGCATAAATTTCATTTAAAAATTGCCCACTTACAGCTTCAATACCTTTTGAAGCTACAAGTATTTTTTGTCCTTGGAAAACGAAGTTTTCTTTTAACCAAGATCTTATTTCTTGAGCAGGAATGGCGATTATTAAATATTCACACTCTAATGCAGTTTTTAAATCAACGAAGTTTTTTATATCTTTTGGTGTTCTTGATGTGATGAAAACTTCTTGTTTTTCACTTAGTGCAAAATGAAGGGCACTTCCCCATTTTCCTGCACCAATAACTGCAATAGAGTTTTTTTTCATATTATGCTAATCTTTGTTTTAATAAATCATTTACTTTAGCAGGATTTGCACTACCTTTTGATTCTTTCATAGTTTGTCCTACAAAGAATCCAAATAGTTTATCCTTACCACTTCTATACTCTGCTACTTTATCTTCGTTAGCAGCTAATATAGCATCAATAATAGCTAATAATGCTCCATCATCACTTACTTGCTTAAGTCCTAGTTTTTCAATAGCAGAATCAACATCACAAGAGTTGTTTTCCATTAAATAATCAAGTACTTCTTTAGCAGCTTTTCCAGAAACAGTATTGTCTTCAATTCTTTTTACTAAAGTTGCTAGAGTTTTTGCATCGATTATAGAATCTTCAATTAAAGCGCCCTCTTTTAATCTTCCTTGTAATTCAACAGTTAACCAAGAAACTGCATTTTTAGCACTGATTCCTTCTGTCATCATTTCATCAAAGAATTTAGCCATTTCTAAACTTGAAGTAATAACTGAAGCGTCATACTCTTTTAGTCCAAACTCTTTTACGAATCTTGCTTTTTTTTCATCTGGAAGTTCAGGAATTTTTGAATATTTTTCAAGCATTTCATCTGTAATAATTAAAGGTAATAAATCTGGATCTGGAAAATATCTATAATCAGCAGCGTCTTCTTTCCCTCTCATAGATCTTGTTTCACCAGTATTTACATCAAATAATCTTGTTTCTTGAACGATTACTTTATCATGAACACCATCTTCCCAAGCTTCAATATGTCTGTTTACTTCATAAGCAATTGCTTTTTCAATAAATCTAAATGAGTTCATATTTTTAATTTCACATCTTGTGTAAAGTTTTGTGTCACCCTTTGGTCTTATTGAAACGTTTACGTCACATCTAAAACTACCTTCTTGCATATTAGCATCTGAAATTCCAAGATATCTAACAATTGAGTGAAGTTTTTTAAGATATAAAATAGCTTCTTCAGCACTTCTCATATCAGGTTCTGAAACAATTTCTAATAATGGAGTTCCCGCTCTATTTAAATCCACTTGAGAAAAACTTCCAGCGTGAATATTTTTCCCAGCATCAATTTCTAAGTGAGCACGAGTTACTCCAATAGTTTTTTGACTTCCATCTGGAAAATCAATTACTAAATGTCCAAGTCCAACAACTGGAACTTCAAATTGAGAAATTTGGTATCCGCTTGGTAAATCTGGATAAAAATAGTTCTTTCTATTAAATACTGAGTTTTGGTGAATCTCTGCATTTAAAGCAGTTCCAAGCATAATTGCTTTATGAACAGCTTCTTTATTTAAAACAGGAAGTGCTCCTGGAAGTCCTAGACAAGTTGGACATACATTTGTGTTTGGTTCTTCTCCAAAACTTGTTGCACAAGAACAAAAAAGTTTACTATTAGTATTTAATTGTGCGTGTACTTCTAATCCTATAATTACTTCAAACATATTTATTTCCCTTTATCTTACTATTTTTATATCAGCTATTAATTTTTGTTTTTCAAAATGGTCTTTAAGATATTTTTTTTCTCTTGTACTCATTAGATCATTGAAAATTTTTCCTTTTACGCTTTCAAAATCAAGTGTAGTTGAACCTTGTTTCTTTTGTATAAAAAGTGCAACGAATTGTTTATTCGCTGTAAATATTGGTGTAAATGAATTTTCTTTTGTTTCATTTAATAAATACTGCATTTGTGCAGGTAATTTTTTTGTTTCTAACTCAGCTGATTCTCTTTGAACATCATCAGGAACAATCATTGGGTTTTTAATTGCGCTAATTAATGAAGCTTTATTTTTTGATGTATATTGATACACTTTAAAAGAGTTAGCAGTTAAAAATTCATTTTTATTTTTATCATAATAAAGTTGCATATCTTCATCATTTGCAATTGCTAATTGACCTTTTACAATCTTTTGAACAAGTTTTTGTCTAATAACAGCATTCTTTGCTTCATTTTCAAAAACAGTATAATCTGGATATTTTTGTTTAACAACTGATTTAAAAGTATATAAATCCATACCATTTGAGTTTGCAAGCTTTTCTGTATAATCATTGATATCAAATATATCAGCAGTGATATTGTTTTCTTGAACTAATTGATCGTAAAGAACCTTGTCAATTAGGTAACTAACCGCTTCATTTTTGCTAACTTTGTTTACAGACATTGTTTTTTCAATATCATAAATAGTGATTGGTTCATCATTTACTGTGATTGCTATACCATTTATCATCGATGCGAATGATATTCCAGAACTGATAACTAGTGATAAAAATAGTTTGTACATTATTATTCCTTATTTCATAAAACAGATATTTTACCAAAAAAATAGTAAATATCTGTTTTGAATGAGAAAAGATTATATATTTTTAGATTTTGTAACTTTATTTACAAGATAAAAAATAGAGTTGTAGTCCAAACCTGATTCATTGCTTAATCCAATTTCACAAGTTTTTGAAGTAGAAAATGCCATTTTAGCACCAGCTGTTTGCTCTTTTAAATGTCTAAGTGCTGATTTATTTAACTCAGGGAAATTAAATCCTCTATCTCCAGCAAATCCACAACATTTTACATCACTTGGGATTATTACTTCTGTTGAGCATAATTGTGCTAACTTTTTGAACTTATCTTCAAGCCCCATTTTTCTTGAACTACAAGTTGTGTGAATTGTAATTGGTTCATTTATTGCTGTGAATTCTAAATCTTTTGTTAAAAATTCTAAAGCAAATTCAATTGGTTCATAAATATTTAAATCATGGGAAAAACTTTCCATCATTTTTTTAGTACATGGACTTGTATCACTTAATATTGGATATTCCCCAAACTCACTTATATTTAATAACTCTTCTTCTAGCTGTGAAGATTTTGTTTGTGCAGCTTCTTTAAAACCTTTTGATGAAAATGGCATACCACAACATAAATCTGATAAATTATGGGGAAACAGTATTTGGTAACCAGCTTTTTGAAGTAGTTCAACAGTTACTGTGAATAGTTGTTTTTCTTCTTTTGAAATACTATTTAATCCCATACTTCTTGTAATACATGATGGGAAATATACCACTTTTTTATCACTTACTTTTTGCTCAAAATACATATCAATATTTGTACTTTTTGGCATAGTTTCAGTCCACTTAGGTAAAGTATTTTTACTTAAATCTCTAAATGTTTGAGTAAAAGTCTCCATACTAGCAGTTCCTAAAACTTTGTGAATAAAGTTTGCACTATGTAGTCCTACTCTTATACCTTTTAAAGTACTTGAGAAATTATTAGCTACAAAATTTGCAATAGATTTTGAACTTTCTGATGCTTGTTCTGCTCTTAAATGTTTAGTTAAACTTCCCGTATCAATATTTACAGGACAAGCGCTTGAACATAAACTACAAGTTGCGCATGTTTCAATTCCATCATATTGGTATAATTTTTTATACTCTTTTGCTTCTTTGTATAGACCTATATTTTCAAGTCTTGAAATCTCTCTATTTATTACAATTCTTTGTCTTGGGCTTAATGTTAGTTCATTTGATGGACATGTTGGTTCGCAAAAACCACACTCAATACATTTATCAACTATTGGATTTGTTGCTGGAAGTGTTTTAAGATTTTTTAAGTGGGCTTCTTTATCATCATTTATTATCACGCCTGGATTTAATAATCCACGTGGATCGAATAAGTTTTTGATTTTTTTCATCATCATATATGCATCACTTCCCCACTCAAGTTCAACAAATGCAGCCATATTTCGTCCTGTTCCGTGTTCTGCTTTCAAACTTCCTTGATATTTAACTGCAACACTGTGAACAACATCATTCATAAAATCATCGTATCTTTTCACTTCTTTCTTATGTGAAAAATCTTGAGTAAATACAAAGTGAAAGTTTCCTTCTAAAGCATGACCAAAAATAATAGCTTCTTTGTATCCATGTTTTTTAAATAATTCTTGAAGCTCTAAAGTAGCCTCTGCTAAATGTTCAATAGGATATGCAACATCTTCAATAATAACGGTTGTCCCTGTTTTTCTTACAGCTCCAACAGCTGGAAATAATCCTTTTCTAATTTTCCAATAAAGTGTATATTGGGCAACATCTTTTGTAAAAAATATTTGTTTTACAACTTCAAATTTTTTTAACAATTCTTCAATTTGCATAGTTTGAATATCTAATTGTTCATCACTTACGGCCCTTGTTTCTATTAAAAGTGCAGTTATATTTTCATCAAAATCTTTGATAAAACTAGGCATTGCAGAATCATTTTCTATACTTGCAAGCCCTGCTCTATCGATTAGTTCAACAGCTTCAATATTTATAGTTTTTGCATCACGAGCTAGTTTTAATTTTGTAACAGCATTACATGCTTCTTTCATATCTTTAAAATAAATAAGCGCACTTGCTTTATCTTTTAAATCTTCAACCGTATAGTAAGTGATTTCTTCAATAAAAGCTAAAGTTCCTTCACTTCCAATAATTAAATGCTCCAGTACTTCAAACTCATCTTCAAAATCTATTAAAGCATTTAAAGAGTAACCACATGTATTTTTTATTTTGAATTTTCGCTCAATTTTTGCTCTTAACTCTTCATTGTTTTTTGTATCATCAGAAAAGCTTTTTAGCTCTTTTAAAAATTCACCATGGGTTTTTCTAAACTCATTTTTACTTGTTTCACAAGCAGTATCTAATTTTGTCCCATCTGCAAATATTAGTTTTATAGATTTTAAAGTCTTATACGAATTTTGTGAAATACCACAACACATTCCAGATGCATTATTTGCAGCAATTCCACCAATCATTGCAGCATTTATACTAGCTGGATCTGGACCTATTTTTTTTGAATATCTTGCAAGTAAACCGTTTACTTGGGCACCTGTTAGTGCTGGTTCTAAACTTATAAAACTAGCATCTGGTGCTATTTTAAACTTGCTAAAATTTCTTGATGTTACTATTAAAATAGAATCACTTATTGCTTGTCCTGAAAGTGAAGTTCCAGCTGCTCTAAAAGTGATGCTTAAATTCATGGAATGGGATAGTTCTATAATATCTTGAACTTCTTTTGCATTATCGGTTTTGATTACTATTTTTGGAATTAATCTATAAAAAGATGCATCGGTTCCATAAGCTAAAGTATGTAATTTATCGGTAAATATTTTCTTTATTGAGATTTTCTTACTAATTTGGTCATAAAAATTTTGGTATTTTGTTTCTAACATTTTTTATCCTTTTTTATATTTTTTATTCTTATTATTTGAAAAAAGAATTTTATCACTCAAGCCTTGGAACCGTATAGATTCTTTGTTGAGAATCATAAATAAAAGCAAACATCTTATCTTTTATCTTAAAGACAATATTTCGAATAAGTTTTAAAAAGAATTTATTTCCCATTATAAACTGGCTTTTATTCCAAAAAAATCTGGGAAAAATACAAGTAATAGTAAAACTATTATTTGAATTAAAATAAATGGTAAAACACCCTTATAAATATCAATAGTTCTAATACTTGAAGAAACCACGCCTTTTAGATAAAACAGTGCAAATCCAAATGGTGGAGTTAAAAATGATGTTTGTAAATTCATAGCAATAAGAATTGCAAACCAAACAGGATTGATATCCAAGTTCATAGCAATAGGAACTAAAATAGGAACAATAATATATGAGATCTCAACGAAATCAATAAAGAAACCAAGTAAAAATATTGCTAACATTGTAAATAATATAAATGCGAACTTCTCATCACCTGGAAGATTTTTCATAAAAGTTTCAACAATTTCATCTCCTCCTGTATATGTAAATACCATAGAAAATGCAGTTGCTCCAATTAAAATAGCAAATACCATGGAAGTTACTTTTACAGATTCAAAAGAAGCTTCTTTTATCATTTGAATTGAAAATGATTTATAAGCAATTGCAAGTAAAACAGCTCCTAAACATCCAACTGCTGATGATTCAGTAGGAGTTGCAACTCCAGCAAAAATTGAGCCTAGAACCATTAAAATTAAAGTAAGCGATGGAACAATAGCAATAATTGCATTTAAAATTTGCTTCATTTTTGAACCACGAGCTGGATCTTTTGGAATTGCAGGTGCCATATCTTTTTTGAAGTATGAAACAATTAAGATAAATAAAATATAAGCAGCAACCAAAGTAAGCCCTGGCCAAATTGCAGCAGCAAATAAATCACCAACAGGAACTTGAAAAACATCCCCTAAAATAATTAATACAATAGAAGGAGGAATAATCTGCCCAAGAGTTCCAGATGCACAAATAGTTCCACATGCTAGTGGAGTATTGTATTTATACTTCATCATAACAGGTAAAGAAATAACTCCCATTGCAACAACACTTGCTCCTACAACTCCTGTTGAAGCTGCAAGTAAAGTTCCTACTAGAACTGTTGAAATAGCAACTCCACCTCTAATTTCTCCAAATAAAAATCCCATAGATTCTAGTAGTTTTTCAGCTAAACCAGTTTTTTGTAAAACAATTCCCATAAAAATAAACATAGGAATAGCCATTAAAATAGTATTTTGCATAATTGACATAATTCTATAAGGCATAAAGTCAAATAAAGAAAGACCTTCTATTAAACCTTCACTTAATCCTGAAATAATTCCTGCATCAAATCCGACCTCAGCAATACCTGCTATTATTCCAAATAATAAAGAAACAGCCGCAAAAGTAAATGCTACTGGAAAACCATAAAGTAGCATCGCTAATGAAGCAAAAAACATTAAAATTCCAATCATTTGTTTTCATCCCTATAAATATTTAGGTTTTTAATAAAAAATCCAATTGAAGTAATAATTAGAAGAAAAAATGATAATGGAATCATAGATTTTACTATCCATCTGTAAGGAAGTCCACCTGGATCTCCACTTTGTTCATTTGAATTAAAAGACTCAATAACATAAGGAATAGACTCAACTGCAATTAAAAGTGCAATCGGCAATATAAAAAAAGCAACACCAATCATGTTTATACGTGCTTTTTTCTTAGTTGTTAATCTATCATAAATTAAATCAACCCTTACGTGAGCATCTTCTTTTAATGTATATGAAATTCCTAATAATATAATTACAGAAAATAAGTGCCATTCCATCTCTTGCATTGCGATACTTCCTGTATTAAAAAAGTATCTCATGATTACATCATAAGTTACGTTTAAAATCATAAGTACCAATACAAAAGCGGTGAAATAACCAATAATATCAGCAAATTTATCAAAACCTTTTTCAAGTTTTAACAACATATAAATCCTTTAAATAATTTTAAATATATAGCCAGTATCAACAACAGTTTGAATATACTCTTTATTTAGAATAATCCTTACTCTTCTTATTAGACTTCTAATTGATTCTAAAGAAGCGAAACTTCCTTCCCAAACATAGTTTTCTATTGATTCATAGGAGATTACTTGATTCTTTTTAGTTAAAAATAGATTTATTAAAAGTTTCTCTTTTTTTGTTAATCTACTTTCTTTACCATTTACATCAATCAAAGATGATTTAAAATCAAAATAACAATTCTCATCAAAATATATTTTATCATCTTGAATATTGCAATATTTTTCTATTTTTATTTCTAATTCATCTATAAAAAATGGTTTTTTTAAAAAATCATTACACCCAAAATCATAGGCTTGTTTTATAACATCAAGTTCAACACTTGCACTAATTATTATAACAGGAAGGGTTTTATAATATTCTCTAATTTTTTTTAGTATTTTAATTCCATCAATATTTGGAACATTTATATCTAAGACAAAACATGAAAAACCTTCCGTAATAGCATCAAATGCAAGGGCACCATCTGTAAAAGATAATAAATTATAACCTTTCATTTTTAATCTTTTAGTTATGGTTTCATTGAGCTTTTTATTGTCTTCTAATAGTAAAATTTTCATCTTATCCCTTTTTATGAGGAAGTTTTATTGTAAAGATTACATTATTATCGTCATTTTTTACTGTTATTGTTCCTCTCATTTTATCTTCAATTATTACTTTTGCCATATAAAGGCCAATACCTGTACCGTTTGGTTTTGTTGAAAAATATGGTTCGAAAATGGAATTAATAATACTTTCATCAATTTTCCCTCCATCATCTGCTATTTCAATAATATTATGTGTTGAAGTTCTTTGTATATTTATATCAATTTTTGCTTTTTTAGAATAATCAAAATCTTTTTCGACAATCTTATTTTTAGCGTTATTAATAAGGTTTAATAAAACTTGTTTAAACTCATTTTCATAACCATAAATAAGAAGTTCTTCATTTTCATTTTTATAGTTAAAACTCATTTGAATATTTGAATAAAATACTTGTTTCCCAATAATTTCGTTTATTTCTGTTAATGCTTTTGAGATTGAAAATAGTTTTTTCTTTGTTGATGGTTTTAAAAAGTTTCTAAAATCACTAAGTGTTCTTGACATATACTTTATTTGAATCATAGAATCATTTACAAAATCTTTTACTTCCATATCTTTTAATTCATTTAATAAATATGAAGTTTGAATATCTTGAACAAGTGCTGATAATTCAACTAAAGGTTCATTCCATTGATGTGCTATGGCTGCTACCATATCTCCCATTTCTGCAAGTTTGCTTTGTTGGATTAAAAACTGTTTTTGTTGAACTCTCTCTGTCATATCATCCATGATACAAACAATTCCACCAACACTTCCATCTATATTTTTGTAAACTGCTTTATTTAAAATAATATGTTTCATCTCATTTGAAGGAGTATAAAATGTAAATTCAGAAGTGCTTGTGGCAAAAGTATTAAGTAATTCTTGATCAATTTGAGTATTTTTAGAAGCTACATTTAAAGGAAAAAAATCAAAAGCTGTTTTTCCTATGATTTCATTTTTTGAGCTATTTACTAAATTTGAAAAGCTTGTATTACAGCCTAAAAATTTACCTTCAATATTTTTATAATATATTGGATTTGGAATGGTGTCTAATAATACCTTATCAAACTCTAACCTATTTGATAATTCTAATTCGACTTTTTCTCTTTTTTGAATATTTGCTTTTAATATAATTACAATTATGCTTAATATTAAAATTATAATAATAGATAATAAAAAGAATTTTGTATGTTCTTTGTATACAGATGATGGTTCATTTATTATAATTGGATTATCTATTTGTTTTGAGACATCAAGGTTAAATTTTTTTAATTCATTGTAATCAAAGATATAAACATTTGGGGATTTTTCTAATATTGGAATATCAGAGATTTTCTTTCCATTTAATACTTCTATTGCCATTTTTGAAACTGCATCACCTTGTGCAATTGCTGATGTTAATAATCCTCCAACAATTCCATTGTTCAAATAAAAATCCCAAAGACCATAAATAGGAACTTGGCTAACTTTTTTTACTTGTGCAAAACTTTGTTTGTGGGTGAAGTATTTTCCTGTGGTATCTTTGAATAAAAGTACAAATAATATTACGCTATTTTCTTTATCTAAAGAAGAGACTTTTTGTTTTAAATTATTTATTTCTAAATCATCTGTGTATTCTATATTAAATTTTTTTTCATATTTTTTAATTATCGGATCTAAGCCTTTTTTAACGGCATATCCTGTTGTTGATGTATCATTTATTATTAAAAGATTTTTTAGTTTTGGATGAAGTTTTGAAATAAGTTCAAAGTTTTTTTCTAAATCAACTTCTTCTGCCACACCTGACATAAAGTTTCTAATATTATTAACATCCAAAATAGATGAATCAAAGTCATTTATTCCACAAAATAAAACGGGAGTATCTTTGAATAAAAAATCATGATATTTAATCATAAAATCAAGTGCTGTATTATCACTTACTATTATTAAATCAAATTTTCTATTTTGAAATTGTTCTTTATAAAGGTTTGCAAGATTGTTTAAATATGAAGAGGTATCAATTCTTTTACTGTCCATATAAACAGTTGTTAGTTCTACATTTTTATTGTCTTTAAAATTTTTTTCAATTTGCGATGAAATATCATCTGTCCAAGTGTAACCCTTATGATAAGAGTGTAATAATAGTACATCTTTAGAAGTATTTGCGAAAAGAAAGTTGAAAAAAAGTATGCTAAATAGTAAAAAATATTTCATTATAATCCCCTATTTAGCAATTATATCAAGATTTTATAAAAATCACATATCCTGATTTTGGACCGTGTGCACCAATTACCAAGGATTGTTCAATGTCTGCTGTTTTTGATGGACCTGAAATAAATACACCATAACCAGAATCTTCAAACTCTATTCTTTCATAAGCTTCATGCATATTATTTAAAATCTCTTTTTCATCAATTACAATCACAATATTTTGAGCAATAAAATATAAAGCTCTATGAATATTTCCTACATCTTTCATCCAAATAGCACCATTTTCAGCAACGGCAAAGTTCCCTTTTACAATTGCTAAATCAATATCTTTTAGATTATGGGCATCATCTTGTGCATTTGAATTAAAATTTCCTAAAGAACAAAAGTCAACATTTGAAGCAATTTGTTTTTCATCTGGATAAAGTTCTTGAATAGTTTTGTCTAAATCATTTCTTTCAATAACTAAAGCTTTCCCGCCAACACTTTCAATCATTTGTGCGAATGTTTCAAATTTATTATCAAATGTTATTCCAAAATTTTCATATGAAGGAAGTGGAACTTCTTTTACTATATTATTTTCTTTAATATTTTTAAGTATTAATTCTTTACTAGTCATCTAATTCTCCTGCAATAAACATCTCTTTAAAACTTTTTTCTGGCATTTTAGGCATATCTCTTTGTTTTCCCCAAACATTTGATTTACTATAAATAATAGAATCAGGAAGTTTTGGAACAATTTTTCTAGCCATTTTTCCTGCAAAATCAAATAAAGCAGGTTTTCCCATAAGCCAAGCAGTAGCTTTCATTGCTATTTTTTTCTTTGAATCAATTAAGTTTGCTTTAGCTAAATCTTGTCTTAAACTATAAAGTTGCGAATCTAAATCAATCTTTACCGGACAAACATTTGTACATGAACCACATAAAGTACAAGCAAATGGTAAAGAGTTGTGTTTTTCTGGCTCTTTTTTAGCCCCTAAAATTGAACCTATTGGTCCTGGAATCACATACTCATAAGAATGCCCTCCACTTCTTCTATAAACAGGACATGTATTCATACAAGCTCCACATCTAATACAGTTTAATGCTTTTTTATTTTTCTCAGATGCTAAAAATTGACTTCTATTATTATCAACAATAATAATATGCATTTCACCACCCTCAACTGGTCCATGAAAGTGTGAAGTATAAGAAGTTATTGGTTGCCCTGTTGCACTTCTAGCTAATAGTCTTGTAAATACTCCTAAATCTTCAAGTCTTGGAATAATCTTTTCAATTCCCATAGATGCAATATGAAGTTTTGGAACACTAGCTCCCATATCCGCATTTCCTTCATTTGTACAAACAACAACTCCACCTGTTTGTGCAATGGCAAAATTTACTCCTGTAAGTCCTGCTTGTGCGCTTAAAAAATCTTCTCTTAATGCACCACGCGCAGCACGAGTTAGATAAGTAGGATCATAGTTTCCTTTTTCAGTTCCAAGATGTTCCACAAAAGTATCACTTACATCAGATTTTTTTAGATGAATTGCTGGAAGAACTATATGAGATGGAGGTTCATTTCTTAATTGAACGATTCTCTCCCCTAAATCCGTATCAATAACTTCTATTCCTCTTTCTTCTAAAAAAGGATTTAAGTGGCACTCTTCTGTAAGCATTGATTTTGATTTAACTAATTTTTTTACATTTTTTTCTTTTAATAATCTATAAACAATCTCATTGTGCTCTTTTGCATCAATTGCAAAGTGAACTGTGATTCCTTTTTTTGTAGCATTTTTTTCAAATTCTAATAAATATTTATCAAGATTTGCCATTGTATGAGTTTTGATTTGATTTGCAAACTCTCTTAATTGTTCCCATTCAGGAATTGATTTACTTGCACGATCTCTTTTTTCTCTTACAAACCAAAGCGCTTGATCATGCCAATGCATTCTTTCATCATTAGCTACAAACTTTTCTGTGTTATCTGCGTGATTATGATTTGTACTCATGGTTTTACTCCTGCAAGAATTTCAACTATGTGCATAACTTTTATAGGGTAATTATTTCTATTTATTAATCCATCCATATGCATTAAACATGACATATCAGCACCTGTCATTATTTGGGCTTCTGAATCTAAATGATCTTTTATTCTATCTTTTCCCATAGCAACAGATAAGGCTTCTTCTGAAACTGCAAATGTACCACCAAATCCACAGCATTCGTCATTTCTTTTTAGTTTTACAAGTTTTAAATCACTTACTTTATTTAAAATGTTTTCTAGTTTTGAATTGTATGGAATATTAAGTTCACTAGCAGTTCCAAGTTTTAAAACTCTATGACCATGACATGAGTTATGAAGCCCTACTTTATAATCAAATGACATATCAAAGTTAATATTTTCAAGTTTTATAACATCATGTAGAAATTCGCAAACTTCATAAATGGAAGCTTTTACTTTATTGTAATCTTTATCATTTTGAAAAAATTCTGCATAATGCTCTTTAACCATTGTTACACATGAACCACTTGGAGCCACAATATAATCAAAATCTTTAAAAGTATTTACAAAATTTATTGCTAATTGTTTTACATCACTAGAACAGCCAGAGTTTGCCATAGGCTGACCACAGCATGTTTGACTTAAAGGATATTCAATATTTAAACCTTGATTTTTTAATACTTTATAAGTTGCTTTACAAATGTTAGGATAAAGTTCATTCATAAAACATGGGATAAATAGACCTATTTTCATTTTATTCCTTCTTTTTAATTAACTAATCTTATAGTTAAAATATGAGAAATGTATGATAATTTTATTTTTTTAAATAGATTGAAAAATCATTACTTAAATAATCTTCTTTTAGAAGCATCTGTTTTGAAAGTTTTGAAGAGAAATCCATAATATCAGAATATTTTACGTTTGTTAAAGAGTCATTTTTTATAAAATTAAATATAAAAGCTTTATTTGAAGCCTTAAAACATTTTTCAATAAAGGTAAAAACTTCCTCTTTTTTAAGTAAATTCATAGCACCACTACATATATAATAATCACAATTTAAAAGTGAATCATTTAAAATATCTTGAACTTCGAACTTTGTGTTTAAAAATCTTTTTGAAGCAAGTTTAATCATCTGCTCTTCGCAATCAATCCCTAAATATGATTTTGGTTTTAAATTATTATCAAATAAATAATTATAATATTCCCCAAAACCACATCCTGCGTCTATAATAGTTGATTCTTTTATAGAATCTTCAATAAAACTTGTAAGCACTTCAAATCTTTTATATTGAGAAAATTCCGAGTTCCAATGAACACCTTGAGCGCTTATTCCATATTTATCAATTGCTTTTTTATAAAATAAAGTATTTTTCTTTTTTGTCATTTTAGATATTTCATAAAGTTTTAATTGCTTATTTGTTCTATTTTAACGTGGTTATCTTCAATAAATTTAGAAATAATCTCAGAATCCGTATGTTCATAAGCTTTATCATATACAATTCGAACAATTCCACTTGCGATTACATTTTTTGAACATTCACTACAAGGCTCTAAGGTTACATATATTGTTGCACCTTCAATTGAAATACCTTTTCTAGCTGCCCAAATAATGGCATTCATTTCAGCATGTATTTCATAAGTTTTTGACCAATCGTGATGATCTTTCGTATATTCACCATTCCAATGTTCACTACAATTTTTGTAACCAGCTGGTGTTCCATTGTATCCTGTGGATAAAATTCTTCCTTCTTTTACAATAACTGCTCCAACTTGTTTTGAAACACACTTAGATGCTTTTGCAATCTCTTTTGCTATATTTATAAAACTTTGATCATTTAACATATTTCTTACCTAAAAACTTTTTTTTATTATAACAAAAGATTTTTTTAATAAGATTTATTGAGATTTTCAAGGAACTTAATCAAGACTTAAAAATTTGCACAAAAATATATTTATCAGAAAAAATGTGCTATTATGAGAAAAAATTTTAACTAATAGAAAAGGCTAAGTATGGATTTTAAAGAAATCAGAGAATTAATAAGAGTATTTGATAAGAGTGAACTTAACAAATTAAAGGTTAAAGAAGGTGAATTTGAAATCTCAATGCAAAGAGGTTTCGAAAGTGGTGTTACAACAGTTACAACATCTGCTCCTATGGCTCAAGTAGCATATAATAGTAATGCTCCTGTAATTAATGCAGCACCAGTTGCAAGTGAAACAACAGCAGTAAGTTCTTCAAAAGCTGGAGATACAATTCTTTCTCCAATGGTTGGAACTTATTACTCATCACCATCACCTGAATCACCAGCATTTGTAACAGTTGGTAGTACAATCAAAAAAGGTCAAACTCTTTGTATATTAGAAGCAATGAAAATTATGAATGAAGTTGAAGCAGAATTTGATTGTAAAATTATAGAAATTTTAGTTAAAGATGGTTCACCGGTTGAGTATGATATGCCAATTTTCATTGTTGAAAAAATATAAGAGTTAAATATGGCAGAAATTAAAAAGATTTTAATAGCTAATAGAGGTGAGATTGTTCAACGTGCTATTAGAACTATTAGAGAAATGGGTAAGAAATCAGTTGCTGTATATAGTGCTGGTGATAAAAATGCATCATATTTAAAACACGCTGATGAAGCTGTTTGTATTGGTGGAGCAAAATCAAGTGAATCATATTTGAATATTCCAGCGATTATTACAGCTGCTGAAATGACAGGTTGTGATGCTATTTTCCCAGGATATGGGTTTTTATCAGAAAATCAAGATTTTGTAGAGATTTGTAGATTACACAATATCAAGTTTATCGGTCCTTCTGTTGAAGTAATGGAAAAAATGGCTGATAAATCAAAAGCAAAAGAAGAGATGATAAGAGCTGGTGTTCCAGTAGTTCCAGGATCTAAAGGATCTGTTCACTCTGTTTCTGAGGGTAAAAAAGTAGCTTTAGAAATTGGTTATCCAATTATGGCAAAAGCTGCAGCTGGTGGTGGTGGAAGAGGAATGAGACTAATTCATGATGAATCTGAATTTGATCAACTATTTATGGCAGCATCAAGTGAAGCATTAGCAGCATTTGGTGATGGAACTATGTATCTTGAAAGATTTATAAATAATCCTAGACATATTGAAGTTCAAGTTGTTGGAGATTCTCATGGAAATGCTATTCACATAGGTGAGAGAGATTGTTCATTACAAAGAAGACATCAAAAAGTTATTGAAGAATCACCTGCAATTTTATTAAATGATGAAACAAGAGCAAAACTTCATGATGTTGCGGTAAAAGCAACAAAATACCTAAAATACGAAGGTGCTGGAACCTTTGAATTCTTAGCAGATGATAAACAAAATATCTTTTTTATGGAAATGAATACAAGACTTCAAGTTGAGCATCCAGTTTCTGAAATGGTATCAGGTATTGATATTGTTGAATTAATGATAAAAGTAGCTGAGGGTGAAAAAGTTCCTCCTCAAGAAGCTATTAAATTCAGAGGTCATGCTATTGAAGTAAGAATCACAGCAGAAGATCCAAATTCTTTCTTACCAAGCCCAGGAAAAGTAACACAATGGATGGTTCCAGGTGGAAGAAATGTAAGAGTTGATTCACATGTATATGCTGGATATGTTGTTCCTCCATATTATGATTCAATGATTGGAAAATTAATTGTTTGGGGAAGAGATAGAAATAAAGCAATTAATATTATGAAAAGAGCATTAGCAGAATTTGAAGTTGAAGGAATAAGAACTACAATTCCATTTCATAAGAAAATGATGGAAAATGAAGATTTCATTTCAAACAACTACGACACTAAATACTTAGAAAACTACAAAAAACTAGAAGATTTATAAGAATAAGGGTTAAATCCCTTCATTCTTAAAGCTTAATTTTATCTAAAACTAGCTACAATCCGCCAAATTATACACATTTATATACCCATTCTACTTTGATACTATAATCAAAGATTCATTTTCATTAAACTGACTTACTTGCAAGACTCAAATTGCGTTTTAATTGTACATTGATGGGGAGATTAAATCTAACTTATATAACCGTGTGTATTTTAAATTAATATACTAAGGTAAAAAAATGACTTTTAACGAATTTAACTTTAAAGAACAGTTACAAGATGCTATTGAATCAGCAGGATTCAAAGAACCAAGTCCAATTCAAGAAGAAGCAATCCCTATTGTTCTATCTGGAAAAGATATGGTTGGTCAAGCACATACAGGTACAGGTAAAACTGCTGCATTTGGTCTTCCAGTGCTTAATATGATGAAGGGACAAAATGGTGTTGAAGCTGTTGTTATCGTTCCTACAAGAGAACTTGCAATGCAAGTATCAGATGAATTATTTAGATTTGGAAAGAATTTAAATTTAAATACTGCAACTGTATATGGTGGACAATCTTATAGTACACAATTAAGAAATATTGAAAGAGCTTCTATTATTGTAGCAACTCCAGGAAGATTTCTTGACTTATTAAGAGGTGGTAAAATTGATATTAAACCATCATTTGTAATTTTAGATGAAGCAGATGAAATGCTTGATATGGGATTCTTAGATGATATTAAAGAAATTTTCACATTCCTTCCAGCAGAAAGACAAACTTTACTATTCTCAGCAACAATGCCTCAAGCTATTAAAAATCTTGCACAAACAATTTTAAAAGATCCTGCTTTTGTTACTTTAACAAAAAAAGATATGACTAACTCTAAAATTACTCAAACATTTTATGTTGTAGATGAAAGAGAAAGAGATGATGCATTAATTAGATTATATGATTACAAAAATCCTACTAAATCTATTATATTTTGTCGCACAAAAAAAGAAGTTGATAGATTATCAACTTTCATGGTATCTCAAGGATTCATGGCAAAAGGTCTTCATGGTGATATGGAACAAAGACAAAGAGAAGAGTGTATTAGAGCATTTAAATCATCTAAATTAGAGATTTTAATTGCAACAGACGTAGCTGCTCGTGGACTTGATGTTAATGACGTATCTCACGTATTTAACTACCATTTACCATTTGATTCTGAGTCTTATGTACATAGAATTGGAAGAACAGGAAGAGCTGGAAAAGAAGGTGTTGCTGTTTCTATTGTAACTCCACACGAGTTTAGAATGTTACAAAAAATTGAAAAAAATATTGGTGCAAAATTAGAATCAAGAATCGTTCCTGATATTGATTCAGTTAAATTAAAAAAAGTTGCAGAATTAAAAAATCAAATTAGTGAACAAGAAATTCAAGATTATGCATTAGTGTTAATTGAAGAATTAAAAGAAGATTTTGATATTTCAACAATCGCATTTAAATTAGCATCTATGATTTCAGCATCTACATTTGTTCAAGGTAATAATAATATTGGTAAATCAGAATCTGATATTAAAAGACTTATTGAGAACTCAAGTAGATATGAAAGCGATGGAAGATCTGGAGATAGAAACTCTAGAGGTGGACGTGGTGGAAGATTTGGTTCTAAAGGCGGAGATTCAAGAGGTGGAAGACCATCAGGAGATAGAAACTCAAGAGGTCCAAGACCAAGTGGTGATAGACCTTCTGGTGACAGACCAAGAGGAGATAGACCTTCAGGAGATAGAGCTCCAAGACCATCTGGTGATAGACCAAGAGGTGATAGACCTTCAGGAGATAGAGCTCCAAGACCATCAGGAGACAGACCAAGAGGTGATAGACCATCAGGAGATAGAGCTCCAAGACCATCTGGTGATAGAAGTAGAAAAAGAGATTAATTTCTCTTTTTTTCGCACAAAATTCTTTAAATCTTTCAATAAAAATCTTCAAAATAAAAAATTACTTCTCCCTATATTTTATCAATAATCTCGCTATTTTATAGATAAACTCTATAATTATTTTAAGCTTTACTAAAGTTTTTAATAAGTGAAAAACTACTATAATATTCTATTAATTAAAACTGTCACAAAAGGTTCATTTTGGATATTAAAACAATCAATCGATTTGATAAAGCAAGGGAAAAAACATTACCAGGTTTTGCCAAGCTTTCACTAGCACTACTTTTTATGGTAGTAGTTTTTTTATGGTCTTATACATCCCATGAAAATCTTCCAAATAATTCGTTTCTAATCATTGGAGCTGTTTTTGGAGCTTATATGGCGATGAACATAGGAGCTAATGACGTTGCTAATAATGTAGGTCCTGCTGTTGGTTCAAAAGCATTAACATTAATGGGTGCTATTATAATTGCTGCTGTATTTGAAACATTAGGCGCTTTTGTTGCTGGTGGAGATGTTGTAAATACAATTAAAGATGGAATAATCAATCCAGATTTAATACAAAGCCCTGAAATATTCATATGGGCTATGACGGCTGCTTTATTATCTGCTGCATTATGGCTTAATTTTGCTACATCAATTGGAGCACCTGTTTCTACAACACACTCAATTGTAGGTGGTGTTATGGGTTCAGGAATAGCAGCTGCTGGTTTTTCTATTGTTTCTTGGGGAACAGTTGGTAAAATTGCTGCATCTTGGGTTATATCTCCAATCTTAGGTGCTATTGTTGCAGCAGGTTTTATGTACTTTATTAAAAAGCAAATAATCTTTAAAGAAAATAAAATAGAAGCAGCAAAAAAATTTGTTCCTATTTTAATTGCTGTAATGACTTGGATTTTTTCTACGTACCTTATTATAAAAGGTATGAATCATGTATTAGATATTGAATTTTATACAGCAGGTTTAATTGCTTTAGTAATTACAGTTGCAGTTTTTTATTTTGTAAAACCAATTATTGCAAGAACTGCTGATAAATTAGAAAATACTAGAGGATCAATTAATAGCTTATTTAATATTCCTTTGGTTTTTGGAGCAGCACTATTATCTTTTGCCCATGGTGCAAATGATGTTGCTAATGCAATTGGACCCTTGGCTGCTATTAATGATGCTATTGTTAATATTGAAGTTTCTACAAATGTTGCTATTCCTTTATGGGTTATGGCTGTTGGTGCATTTGGTATTGTTATAGGACTTATGTTATATGGTCCAAAATTAATTAAAACAGTTGGTTCTGAAATTACAGAACTTGATCAAATGAGAGCATTTTCAATTGCAATTGCTGCTGCTTTTACTGTAATTATTGCAAGTCAATTAGGATTACCTGTATCTTCTACTCATATTGCTGTTGGTGGAGTATTTGGGGTTGGTTTTTTAAGGGAATATCTTGATTCAAATGAACAAAGGTTTTTACAAGAAACAAGAAAAAAGTTTAAAAAGCATAAAAAAGAACTTGATTCTATGAACGAAGAGTTAATTAAATTAGAATCTATTAAAGATAAAACAAAAGCAAATTATATGAGAATTGTTGAACTTTATAAAAAAATCGATGATAGAGAAGAATTAGTTAAAAAAGATAGAAAAGATGTTAAAGATGCTAAAAGTATAAAATATGTAAAAAGAGATGCAATAAAAAGAATCGTTGCAGCTTGGCTTATAACTGTACCTGCTGCTGCTATTCTTGCTGCTGCTGTATTTTTTATGATAAAAGGTATCATGGGATCATAAGTATAGTTTATACTTATGTCAAAATCTTAAAATTTATTACTTAAATGGTAGAATCCAATAAAATTTTATTAGGAATTTACCATCGAAGCAATTCTATCTGTATTACCTGTTTATTTTTTCATCTTAATAGGTTTTACTGCTAAAAAAATCTTTACAAATCAAATTGATGAAAGAACTCTTGTTCTAATATCTTTATACTTTTTTCAACCAATATTAATATTTTGGGGATTAACAAAAGCTCCTATTAATTATGAATTTATTACTTCACCAATAGCTTATTTGTTTATAGTACTTTTTTGTTTAGTGATACTTTTATTAGTAAATAAAAAACTCTTTTCAACTAGAACAGAACAATCAATTTATTTAGCAACAGCACTTGTAGGAAATACGGGTAATTTAGGAATTCCTCTTGGAATTGCACTTTTTGGAATAGAATCAGTTCCATATACAAGTATTATTAATATTGCAAATATTATATTTATCTACATCTTTTCTGTTTATTTTTTTGCCCGTGAACAGTTTTCTTTAAAACAAGCTATTTTTTCTATACTTAAAATTCCTGGTATTTGGTTTGCACTTCTTGCACTTTTTGTAAATTATCAAGGAATTACAATTAATAAGAATATTTATGCAGCATTAGAAATGGGTGCATATACTTCTATGGTTATTCAATTATTAATTTTTGGTATGTATTTATATAGTGTTAAAATAAAAACAATTCCATGGTATTCATCTTTACAAATTTCTTTTGTAAAACATATTTTGTTACCTCTTGTTGGAATTGTAATAGTTTTAAATTTCACAAATCTAAACTCTTATGTAGCTTCAATTTTAATTATGGAACTTATGGTTCCTTTGGCTGTTAATAATGTAAATATTGCAGCTTTATACAACTGTAAACCACTTGATGTAGCTGCAAGTGTTTTAATCTCAACTTCATTATTTGTATTTTTTCTTTATTTTTATATTGAAATTATAAAATATTTCATAAGGTAATTTTATGTGTGGAATTATTGGAACAAACTTTTTATCAAATAAATTTGATAAATCTTTAGAACTTTTAAATCATCGAGGTCCAGATTTTCAAAAATCTGTGAAAATTGAAAATAAACAATTTGGGCATACAAGATTAGCAATTATTGATTTAGATGAAGAAGCAAATCAACCTATGATTTTTGATGATATTTTACTTGTTTTTAATGGAGAAATTTATAACTATAAAGAATTGATTCACGTGGAACAATTAGAGTGTAAAACTAAAAGTGATAGTGAAGTTTTAATTCGACTTTATCAAAAGTATGGTTTTGATTTTTTAAATAAATTAAATGGAATGTTTTCATTTTGCATTTATGATATGAAAAAAGAGCTCTATTTTTGCGGTAGAGATAGATATGGTAAAAAACCATTTTTTTACTATTTTAAAGATAATAAATTTATATTTTCTTCATCTATAAAATCTATTTTAAATCTACTTGATTCAAAACCAAATCTAAATAAAGTTGCACTATCTAAATATATACAATATTTTGTCTCTTTTGGTGAAGATACTTTTTATCAAGATATTTTTAAACTTGAAGCATCTACATATATGATTTATGAGTCAAATAAAGCTCCTGAGCTTCAAAAGAAGAAATATTACAAGATAAACACATATAAAGCTATAAAGGACGAAAAACAAGCTTTAAATGACATTGAAGAACTTTTAATTAAAAGTGTTGAATATAGATTAAATAGTGATGTTGAAGTTGCCTCCCTTTTAAGTGGTGGAATTGATAGTTCTTTTATTTCAGCTCTTTATACAAAAATATCAGGAAAAAAAATAAATACTTTTTCTGTTGGATATGATGAGCATAAAAACTATTGTGAATTAAATTTTGCAAAAATCACAGCAAACCATATAAATTCAA
>JAGOIF010000180.1 GCA_017995775.1 Aliarcobacter sp. | reverse complement strand
ACCTCTTTGTCTCCCAGTCTAATAAGTGTTCCTTTTCCAAAAGCTTTGTCTATTTGTTTAATAGCAAGTTCAAGTGATTTTTTTTGATTTTCATCCATATTATTTCCTTTTTTAGTTTTCTTTGTTTATTTATTTTGAAATCTTAGCACAATTTTTTAAAAGTTATTAGAAATATGTCAATTTGTAATATTTTACTCTTGATTTAAAGTTTTTACTGTTTCAATCACTTTTATATGGGAGTTTACTCTTTTTCTCATAGTGTGTGTTTTTATATGTTTTGCTAATATTTTTGTATATTTTTTATAATTTCTAGAATTTTTTTCAAAAGAGATAAGCTTCTTTTGAATTTTTATAATATCATCTGGAATTGTTTTTTGCATATCTAATTTACCTTTTTTAAAATTTATTTATAATTAGCATAAATATCAGTAATTGCATTTAGCATTAACTCTTTATATGGTTCAATTTGTGGATAATTAACTATTGCTGATATTACAAGATAATAAAATGACTCATTTAAAAGTGATTCATTTAAAAAATTCTTAATATAATGGGGCATATTACAGTTTGAGATCAAATAGAAATATTTCTGAACCAACAATAAATATATACTTAAAAATATGATAAATCTATCATTATCATTTAGGCCTTTAATTCTATTTACAGATTCAAGAATTGCATCCCTTAAAGCAAAAAATTGATTAACACGTTCTCCATATCCATATAACCCTATATGATTAAAAATAGTAGCTTTTTTGCCATCATCATCTAAAGTATCTGCTTCAGGCTTTCCCTCTAAAATAGATACTTTTGGACTAATTAACACATCAAATTCTGCTGAAACCAATAAATCAAAATATAAATGCGGATAAGCTTTATGTGAATTTATACCACTTTCTAAACTCTCAATTAAATTTGTTTTTTTTATATTTTCAAGATTATAAATTATTCCTGAAATATAATTATTTGAAAAGCAGAATCCTTTTAAAGCCTCTTCACCAGCCTTACAATATTTTAATTCGAATATATGGCTATTTACTGGGTTTAACAATTCATGGTGCGGTTTTATTGATGTTCTACAAGCTCCAAGATTTTCAATCTTATCTAAATCTTCGATTATTGACTCCAGCTCTTCAAAATTTACAAAATCTTCATCACTAATTATTAAAATATACTTTGAATTTGCTTCCATCAAACAAGATTTAAAATTTCCATAAAATTGCATATTATTTTTTTGCTCAAAATAGCTTAATTGTGTATTCTGCTCAGAAATATTTTTTATCTTCAAATAGGCTTCAGTTTCCACTGTTGAAGCATTATTTAAAACTAATACAGACTGATCTTCCTTTAAATTTAATAATAAATTTTCTACCAATTTTAAGGCTCTTTTTCCTCTATTATATGTTGGTATACAGATTGTAAATTTACTTTTCATGCTTTCTCTTTGTAGGTATTTAATATATGCTATCAAATTTTTATTTAAATAACAAATATAATCTTGCTATAATAAATATAAAATTTTATAAAAGAGATAATATGAAAGTTTTAATTTTAGCCGGTGGATATGGAACAAGACTATCAGAAGAAACAGATATAAGACCAAAACCAATGGTAGAAATTGGGGGGAAACCTATTCTTTGGCATATTATGAAGATTTATTCAAAGTATGGATTTAATGATTTTGTTATTCTTCTTGGATATAAAGGTTACTATATAAAAGAGTACTTTGCAAACTACTTTTTACATCAAAGTGATGTTACTATTGATATGCAAACAGGAAAAATGGAAGTTTTAAATAACTCAAGTGAACCATGGAAAATAACACTTCTTGACACTGGTTTAGATAGTATGACAGGTGGAAGAATAAAAAGAGCACAAAGTTTTATTGGAAATGAACCTTTTATGCTAACTTATGGTGATGGTGTAGCTGATATAAATATACAAGAGCTAGTAAAATTTCATAAATCTCATGGTAAAGCTATAACTATGACATCATATCAACCTGATGGAAGGTTCGGAGCTATAGATATAATTGATAATAACCAAGTTAAAAGTTTTCAAGAAAAACCTAAAGGTGATGGGCATTTTATAAATGCTGGATATTTTGTATGTGAACCAAAAGTATTTGATTATATTCTTGAAGGAGATAGCACAATATTTGAGCAAGCTCCACTTAAAAATTTAGCAAAAGATGGTGAGATGTTTACATATAAGCATACAGGATTTTGGTCTCCTATGGATAGTTTAAAAGATAAAAATGATTTGAATAAACTTTGGGATAGTGGAAAAGCTCCGTGGAAGACTTGGGATAAATAATGTTGAATGTTAAATGCTTAATTTTTAATTATGGAGTTGAAATATGACTTCATTATTTAGTGGAATCTATAAAAATAAAACAGTATTAGTTACAGGACATACTGGATTTAAAGGTAGTTGGCTAGTTTACTGGCTTAGCCAAATGGGTGCAAAAGTTATAGGATATTCTCTAGAAGCTCCTACAAATCCAAACCATATTGAGCTTTTAAATCTTGATATAGTTTCTATTATTGGAGATATACGAGATTTAGATAAATTAAATCAAGTTTTTAGTGAATATAAACCAGATATTGTTTTTCATTTAGCAGCCCAACCACTTGTGAGACTATCTTATGAAAATCCAATAGAAACTTATGAAACAAATGTAATAGGAACTTTAAAAGTATTTGAAGCTAGCAGAATTAATAATGTAAAAGCAATAGTAAATATCACAAGTGATAAAGCATATGAAAACAAAGAGTGGGTTTGGGGATATAGAGAAAATGATCCAATGGGTGGATATGATCCATATAGTTCATCTAAAGGTTGTGCAGATATATTAGCAACTTCTTATAGAAATTCATATTTTAATATAAATGAGTACAAAAAAACTCACAATACTTTAATTGCAACTTGTAGAGCTGGAAATGTAATAGGTGGTGGCGATTGGGCAAAAGATAGACTTATTACTGATATTATGATTTCAGTTTCAATTGGTAAAAAAGTAAGAATAAGAAATCCAAAAGCAACAAGACCATGGGAGCATGTACTTGAACCACTAAGTGGTTATTTACAAATAGGTCAAAAACTTTTGGAAGAAAAGGTAGAGTTTGCAGAAGCTTGGAATTTTGGTCCATCAGATGAAGGAAGTATTACAGTTGAAGAAGTTGTACTAAATGTAAAAAAACATTGGAATAAAATAGATTATGAAATAAATCGTGATCCAAATCAACTTCATGAAGCAAATCTTTTGAAGCTTGACTGTTCAAAAGCTCATATTCTTTTAAATTGGAAAGATGTTTGGGATAGTGACACAACATTTGAAAAAACTGTAAAGTGGTATAAAGCCTATTATGAAAATAATAAAGAATTATCAACTCAAAGTGATTTAGAGAATTATATCAAAGATGCAAAAG
>JAGOIF010000179.1 GCA_017995775.1 Aliarcobacter sp. | reverse complement strand
CAACTCTTAAACCAATATCTTCTAAAATTCTTCCAACAACTGCAATTCCCATAAAAGGAGAATCAATATACGCATCACCTGTTATTAAAACAACATCAAGTTCATCCCAGCCTCGCTGTTTCATCTCCTCTTTTGTTGTAGGTAAAAATTTGTTTAATTTACTCATCTATCTTCTTTTTTAAATATATTGCTAGTATTATGCCCAAATAGCTTTTATGATATGGTTTAAACTTTTTTTGTAAAGTTATCATCTAGTTTTTTTATATTTAAAAGCATTGCAACTTTTGATTCTTTATTATCATCTATATCTTTTATTTCAACTAAGCTCTCTATTAAAGTTCCGCTTCCTAAAAAGTGATTTTGTATATGTTGAATAGATTTTTCTTCCACCGTACAAATAGTTTCAAGTGATGATACTAAAAGACCTATACAATGCTCTACATTGTCTTTATCATACTCAACTAAGATAATATTTGAAAGTGATTCATCTGTTATATCCTCTTGTATAAACTCTCTTATATCCAAAACAGAAATAAGCTTATCTTTGTGTAAAACCATACCTTTAAATGGATTAGTTTTATCTATATCAATAGCAGATTCTAACTCCTCTATTCCAATAGACTCTATTACATTTTTTGAATCTACAGCTAGAAGTTTTTTACCTAAATAAAAAGTAGCCAATTCAGTAGTAGCTCCTGTAAACTCTTTTTTTTGTGAAGTTAAAAATTTTGTTTTTTGATTAAATAAAGAGTTATTCATTCCTACTTTTCCAATTAGTATAAATATAAAAGATAAAATATCATTTTTATAATCATCAACTGCACTTTTATACTCTCTATAACCACTTGAACACTTTACTCCAACCGCATAGTAGTTTTCTTTAAACTCGATAATAGAGCTTAAACTTTCACCATTTTTTAAATTAAAAAAAGTATCATCTATATCTAAATAACTATTTACTTCAAAGTTTGTATTTGTTGTAGCTATAATCTCTCTATTTTTATTTGTAAAAAAAGCATAAACACCTTTTTGTTTATCTCCATGAATATCTCTTGGTAGTATCTCTTCAAGCATTGTATAAAACTGTAAAGATGAGTCAAAAATAGTAGCAATTCCACCAATAATACTTTTATCATCTTTCAAAGAACGAATTGCACTACAATAGATATATGTAGATTTATTGTCATAAAGAGCTGTCTTTTCAAATTTAGATACACAATATTTTGAAGTATCACTTAAACTTAGACTATTTTCTATCCAATCTTGAGCTAAAACTTTACCAACTAAGAAATCATATTTCTCATTTGAAACAGAGATAACTTTTCCAGTTTTATCAAAAACTATCAAATTTGAATATACTGAATATAAATCATTTATATACTTTAAAATAGATTTTACACTCTGCTGTTTTTCATCTGAATAATCTTCTAAAACCTCTCTAAAATATGAGTTTAAAGACCACCATCTACAATCATTTGCTCTTTCATATAGATTTCTATCCATGATATCAATAGCAAGTTGTGATAAAAACTCACAATCTTTTAATATCGATGTTACTATAGTTTGATTTAGATTATCCAAAGATAGACTAGCTTTATTTCCAGTAATTCCTATCTCATTTAATAAAGCTTTTGAAAATGCTCTATTTGATGAGTTTAATTTACTTTGAATAATATTTCCATTCCATATAACTCTTGTTAGGTTATCTTGAATTGTTTGACTATTTTCAAAAACATCTTTTAACTCTTTTGGAAAATGTTGCTCATTTTTAATCATAGAGTTTATAACTTTTTCATCAATAACCAAAGCATTTTGACTAATACTCAAAAAAGCATACTCAAGTGGTATCATAATATGTCCATACCATTTAGGACCATAAAATCCTTGATAACCACTTGTTTGAGAAGTTTTTGCTATATAATCACGCCCATTAAAAGATATGATTTTATAACTCTCATTTAAAATTATTGGTAGTTGTACACCAAAATTTATATGCTCTTTATCACTAGTTGCTATTACATATCCATCTTTATCTAATATAGTTAAGCACTCTTTATTGTTTTTATTTATTAAATTATTAAAAATTACTTTCATCTCATTTTTAAATTTAAAACATAGAGATAAAACTCCTATATTCTCACTACTATTTTCTTTAGTAACCTTATATGAATATACCAAAGATTGTTGATATTTTGGAATAAAATCATGATATTGGTAACTCTCAACATACTCATCACTTGTATTTAAAACTTTTTGAATAAATGACAAATCAACTTTTTCTATATTTATATCTTCATTTAATCTTACAACTACTCGTCCGTATGTATTAAATAAAACAATATCAAAATATACAGAGTATTTTGATACATACTCTTTAAATCTTTTTTGAATTTTTTGTTTCAAAAGTAAACTATTATCATCATATATTGATACAAAATTCTCTAAAAATAGCCTAATATCATCATCTGTTGCTAAAAATCCAATATCAGCTCTTCTTTCAAAAAGATTTCTAATTAGTATATCAATAGCAACTTGAGATTTAAAATTCATCTCTTGAGTAACTTTTTTTATTTGTTGAATAGCTAAATGATTTAGTAGTGTTGAAGTAAGATTTAGAAAATTCTCTTTTGTTTTTCCTATATCTATATTAATATCGCCAAGTTGTCCTAGAAGTGATAAAATATCCCAAGATGAGTTTAAAGTTCCTAATTCATCTTTGTATTTATCTACATCTTCAATATATTTTATAATCGGATATAACTCATTTTTTATATTTATACCCTTATAATTTATTGTTTCCTCTTTCATAACAATCTCCTATTAGGGTTGGTTTGAGTTGTGTTGAACTTCTATGTTCAATAAAAAATAATCTTTTATGCTCCTGTTTTGTGTATGATTTAAAAAAATCTGGCAATTCTATCAGAAAAAAGCTTTTATATAGTTTGTAAGAGTTAAATCTTAGTTAGTTTTTGTAGGTGAATAGATAGCTAAAATTAGCTATCTACACTTTTTCTCACACGAATATGTAACTCTTTTAATTGAGCTTCATCTACGCTTGATGGAGCTTGAGTTAATAGACATTGAGCTTTTTGAGTTTTTGGAAATGCTATAACATCTCTTATAGAATCAGTTCCCGCTAAAAGCATTATCATTCTATCAAGTCCTAAAGCAAATCCACCGTGACTTGGTGCTCCATACTGTAAAGCATCAAGTAAGAAACCAAACTTCTCTTTTGCCTCTTCTTGGCTTATTCCCATAAGTTCAAATACTTTGCTTTGAATCTCTTCTTTATGTATTCTTATACTTCCACCACCAAGTTCTGTTCCATTTAAAACAATATCATAAGCGATTGATTCAATCTCTTCTAAATCTTCTTTATTTAAATCTTTTGGCATTGTAAATGGATGGTGAAGTGCTTTTGTTCTTCCATCTTCAACTTCAAACATAGG
>JAGOIF010000178.1 GCA_017995775.1 Aliarcobacter sp. | reverse complement strand
GGTTTATTTAAATATCATTATAAGATAATTTGAATAGTATTTTAGATAAAATCTTACCTTTTAAATAGCTTAATTTAAAATTATCTTAAAGTCATTACTAAAGAGGGCATAATGGAAAAAGAGTTTAATACTGAAATCGAACAAGATATAGTAGATGAAACTGAACATATAGATACTGATGGCAATATAACAACCCCTTTTTCTACAAAAGATATTAAAGTTACAAACAAAATAGAGATAATGTCAAACTTGATCAAAAGATTAGAATTTGACGAGATAGATTTAAATCCAGATTTTCAAAGAAATCCAGATCTTTGGAAAAGAAAAAAAATGAGTAGATTGATAGAGTCTATTTTGCTCAAACTTCCATTGCCAGTATTTTATTTTGATGTATCAGATCCAGACAAATGGATAGTTGTAGATGGATTGCAAAGGCTATCTACTATAAAAAAATTTATAGTAGATAAAAAGCTAAGATTAAGTGAATTGGAATTTTTAACAACATTGGAAGGCAAGAAGTATGATGATTTGGATAGGAATTTAAAAAGAGTGATAGATGAAACAGAGTTTGTAACTTACCAAATAGAAGCACAAACTCCAAAAGAAGTTAGATACTCTATATTTAATAGGATTAATACAGGAGGACTTAGTCTAAATTCTCAAGAGATAAGACAAGCTCTAAATCAAAAAGGCAAAAGTGTTGAGTTTTTGAAAAATATTTGTGAAAATGAGATTTTTAAAAAAGTAGTATCAATTAGCCCTGAAAGGATGCTAGATAGGGAGTTAGCTTTAAGATTTATTGCATTTAAACTTAGTAGTTATAAGGATTTTAAATACAGAGATATGCAAAACTTTTTAGATACTACAATGGAAAGACTAGATAGCATATCAGACGAAAAAATATTAAACGATATAAAACAACAACTTTTTGACAGTTTAGAGTTTTCACAGAAGGTATTGGGAGAAAATCATAGATTTAGCCGTTCTATTGCATTTGAAAACAATACAAAAACTTTAAATAGATCTTTGTTTGATGTAATAACAATTTGCTTTAGTGAAATAGAAAACAAAGAGCTATTTTTAGAAAGAAAAGAGCTATTTTTAGAAAAGTTTAAAGAGTTATTAAAAGATGAAAAGAGTGAATTTTCAAGAGCGATTACAGAAGGCACAAGTAGCAAAAGTGCTATTGATACAAGGTTTGATGTTATGAAAAATCTTATAAATGAGGTAATAAATGCTAAAAATTGAAAAAGTTGATATTAAGAATTTCAAATTATTAAGAGATGTCTCAGTTGAACTTGGAGATTTGACACTTATAACAGGTGTAAATAGTAGTGGTAAATCTAGTTTTATACAAGCTTTATTACTGCTAAAACAAAATCAAGATTTGATAGTAAAAATTGAAGCTAATAAACTATTATCAGGCTCAATTAAAGAGAATGATAAAGAATCTGAATATATTAAAAAAGCAATAGAAGACACTTTTAAAACACCTATTAATATAAATGGGGGCTACACTCAAATAGGAGAAAGAAAAGATCTGTTTCATCAAGATATATATGAAGAAAACATTGAGGTTTCATTAAAAACTGATAAATTATTACTGGGCTATTGTATAGATTATAAAAACTTGAGTTTAACAATAGAACCGAAACAAACTTTTAGTAATATTTTAAATCTCTTTGATGATAGGTTTCAATACTTAAATACAGATAGAATACAACCCAAAAATATTTACTCTCTCTCAAATAGCCATATTTTCAAAAACAATATTGGAAATCATGGAGAATATACAGCACACTATTTAGATGAAAATAGACATAAAGAACTTGATATAAAAACTCTAAAACATCAAAATGCTAAAACAAATTTTCTTTTAGAAAATGTATCTTGTTGGCTTAGTGAAATAAGTGGTGGTATTGAGATATTGTCAAAAAAATATCCAGATATACAAGGTATGAGTTTGTCATATAAATATACTTATGGAGAAAATACAACCCATGAGTATTCACCTTTTAATGTTGGTTTTGGTATCACATATGTATTGCCAATAATAGTAGCTATACTCAAATCAAAACCAGATGATTTGTTGATAATTGAAAATCCAGAATCACACCTTCATCCACAAGGGCAATCCAAAATAGCAGAACTCTGTGCAATGGCTAGTTCAAATGGAGTTCAAATTGTAGTAGAGACTCATAGCGATCATTTTTTAAATTCATTGAGAGTTGCTACAAAAAAAGGCTTAATAGAATCTTCTAAATCAAAAATATACTATTTTGAAAAAGATGATTTAAATTTATCAGCAAAAGTTCATAAATTAACTATTGATAAAGATGGAAATATAAACCAAAATTGGCCAAAAGGCTTTTTTGATGAATTTAGAAATAAATTAGATGAGCTTATATGGTAGATTTTTTAGTTTTTAATGAACTTTCATTACCTTTTGATGATAAGTATAAAGCTAAAAATGAGTTCAAGAATTTTTTTAATATATTAAATAGTTTGCAAAAAAAGAGTATTCAAAAGATCAGAACGGATAGAAATTTTAAAGAGTATGAGATTATAAAGAATTGTTATCTGCAAGAGTTTTTTAAAGAATTAGAAGATATTAATTTAAAAGATAGATTAAGAGATTTTTTGGCAAACAGTATTCTTTTGATAGAAACACCACTTATAAAAGATGATGAAATTGATGAAGCAGAGGACTACATTATCTCTACTTACAAATATAATGATGATATAAATGCTGGTGGTTTGGCTTGTAGTCATTTTTGGAATAGCATATCTATAAGCTTTCATTCTAGTGATGAATGGAATAAGCCTTGTATAAAACTTACAAAAAATGAAGAAGAGATAGAAATAAGACATATATCAACGATCTGTCATATTGAAAAACACAATGATTTTTTTGATAATTTAGAAGAAGAATTAAAACTAAATATAAATAGAGAAAATTTTTGGATTAGAAAAAATGAACTATTTTCTAAAATAATATTTACAGATGAAGTAGAGCACCAAATAATATATTTAGATAGTTTGGTTTTTAAAAAAGTAATATCTATTTTGAGAGATTTAGAAACAGGCAAAAAAGTACTGAATGATTTAAATATAAGTGGTGAAGGTGAAACTGTAAGACAAAACCATAGCTTAAGGACTTTGCGAGAGTTTAAAATCAATGGGCAAAAAGAGTTTTTTGAGAAACATATAAAAAATTTATCAAATGGATATAGAATACATTTTTTTGAAAAAGATGAAAATATTTATATAGGATATATTGGTAAACACTTAAAGACAAAAAATGATAAATAATAAAGTGGAGATTTTGATAAAAACTTGCGGTTATATAAGCGATGATGATATAAACAAACGACCACTTAGCAAACTTATAAAAGATATTAGCGAGGATTTGGGGTTTAGATGATGTTTTGTTTTAGCAATACAAAAGTAGAATATAAGT
>JAGOIF010000017.1 GCA_017995775.1 Aliarcobacter sp. | reverse complement strand
GTACTTGTTACATCATTCTGAGCATCAATTGATGTCATCATCCAGCCTTGTACTTCATTTCCAGCTGCATCTTGAAGGGTTCCACTATCTCCCATTCTAAAGTTTCCGGCTCTTGTATAAAGTGTTTCTGCTGATCCTACACCACGTGTATTTACAACAGTAAAGAATCCATCTCCACTTAATGCCATATCGTAGTTTACACCTGTTAATTTCAGATTTCCTTGAGTATAAAGTTTTTCTGCATCAAGAATCTTAGAACCTTTTCCAATTCTATCTTGATACATTTGATCTGCGAATGAAATTCTAGATGCTTTATATCCTACTGTATTAACGTTTGCTATATTATTTGACTCATTATCTAAAGCTTTTTGTTGTGACGATAATCCTGAGATTCCTGTCCAAAGTGCGCCTATCATAATTTATCCTTTTTTTTAAGGTGATGAACTAAATGTTCATATATTAACACTATTATTATAGTACTAATATATAAACAAGGCTATCGTTTTAATTCGATAGCTGTTTTTAACATATCATCTGATGTTGTTATAGACTTAGAACTGGCTTCAAATGCTTTTTGATAGATAAGTAATGCCGTTAAACTATTTCCTAAATTTGCTTTACTTTGTTCTAATGAGCTACCAACTAACTTATTCATGTTTCCAGCGTATAATGCGCCACCTGATTGCTTACTCGCTTGATACAAATTGTTTCCTGCTGGATCTAATCCTTGTTCATTTACAAAATGTGCAGTTTGAATTTTCCCAACAACGAACTTATTTTCACCATCTTTAAGATAAATAATTCCATCTTGAATTTCTAAGGTACCAATATTATTAGATAAATTTAAATTAGCTAAGCTTAACTGAATTTTATCTGCTTTACCTAAATCATTTTGGTCTGCTAGTGAAATATTATTCGTTATATCTAAGAATTTTCCACCCGCATTTTCTATTGCTGTTTTTAAAGCATCTTTTGAACTATTTACTAATCCAATTCCCGCACCCATTTTAGCTTCTTGAATATTACTAATTAATAAAGGATTATTACTCATTTGTGCATCTTGAATTTTAACTTCTTTTGCAGGAACTAATGAAGTAATCGTTAACTGCCCAGTAGTCATATCAATAGATGAGCTCAATCCTTGAGTATTCGAAATCTTATCCGAAAACTTTTTCAGTGTCGTAGCCATATCCGTATCAAAGTTTTGTTTTATTTCATTATTATTTATAGTAATTTTCAAAATATCATTTTGATTACCAACTTGATTTATCAAACTTGACAAATCAACTTTTGTGATTTGTGAAGATGAATTTACTGGTGCAACAGTTGAATTAGATGCATAAATATCAAGTTTACTTTTATAATCAGCAATCAAAGCTTCTATATCTGTTAGTTTCGATGATCTTGTCTTATAATTATCTCCACTTTTACTAAGAAGATCATTTACTGCTGTTTGCGTATAATTTGTTGCTTTTGCATTTATTGTTTGTAAATTACTTGTATTATTTGCAACTTTAGATGCAATTGTTTGAGTAAAGGTATCATCAAATTTTACATTTGCCGGAATAGATACTGAACTTAACCCCAAAACATTCATATTGTTTTGAGTTTGCAAAATACCATTTTCTGCTATTTTGAAATTTCCAGCTCTTGTATAATATGTTTCAAGAGTACCATTTCTATTAGTGTCACTTACTATAAAATAACCTTTACCCTCAATTGCTACATCATAACTACTATTTGTTAGTTTTATTCCACCTTGTTGAGACATAGCTTTTGTTACGCCTTCAACTTTTACACCTTTTCCATAACGACTTTCATACATCAAATCTTCAAAGGTAATAACATCTTCTTTATATGCAACAGTATTAACATTTGAGATATTATTTGATTCCGTACTTAATGCTTTTTCAAAACTATTTAAACCTGAAATTCCATTCCATAAAGCACCAATCATAATTAATCCTTAAAATATTTTTGTTACTGAAGAAAATGGCATACTTGTCATTTGATCTGAATATACAGGAACGCTAAATCCAGTTAGTTCATATTTATGATCAGTAATCTTCTCATTATTCTCATCAAGTATTGTTATTTTTCCATCACTTTGTAAAGGTCGTCCAGGAGCAGTAAGAACTACTTTATTACCAGTTGCTTTTCCATTTGCATCTAAAATTTCTCCAAGTAAGTTATATTCAATAACTTGATCTTTTGTAGTATCACTTGGATCTTTTAAAACCAATCTATCTTCTAGATACAATATTTGTTGTGCTTTTACTTGAATTACACCATCAATATTTTCAACTGATCTTACTGTATATGCTTTTGTAATTCCATTTTCACCAACATTTCCATCTTCAATATTTCTTCCAATAATTCCAGAAGCATTTGATAAAGAAGACTGTGTAAATGCAGTTTGCATTGACTGCATAACTTTCATCATTTCTTGGTTTGTACTAATTGTTGACATTTGCATTTGTGTTGAAAGCATTTTTGCTGAATCCATTGGTTTTGTAGGATCTTGCAGCTTTAATTCTTGAATCATTAACTTTAAAAAGTCATTATTCGTTAACTGGTCATTACTTATTGCATTTGTATATGAATTTCCATCAATACCAACACTTGAGTTTATTTTTATATCATCAGCCATTTTAATCTCCTATATCATATGTTCTTCAAAGAAATATCTAACAACATTATCAGAATCCATTGAATCTTGAACTCTAACTGCTAACTTGTCATCTATTACTATTATATCGCCAGTACCTATAATTCTGGAGTTAACATAAATTTCTCCACCTGTACCAGCTGCTTTATGTAAAGATATTATATCCCCATCACCTAACCTAAGAAACTCTGAAATAGTAATGTTGGTATTCCCTAACATAACATCGACAACAATTTCCGTATCTACTAATAAGTCGTAGTCTCTTTCACTAATTTCCATTTCTTATACTTTTTCTTCATTAATTTACTTAATTGTAGCATAAACTATTAATATTTTAAGTGAAGTATTTTTATTAATTAAATTACTAAATCAAGGGATTCTAACATTGATGTTACTTTTGCCTCAATATTACCATCAAAATTTCCAAGATCACTGGCAATTACAACTCCACCCGCTGTTACATTTGCATCTTGATGCAATTCAATAAAAGATTCTAAGTTAAGTTGGTTTTTTAATATCTCATAATCTTTTGGATTTAGATGAATTTGTACTTTTGATGCTGTTTTTATTTTGGCAAGGAGATGAGTTATTGTTTGTTTTGCAATACTCGCTGAGTTTTCTCCAACTTCAATACTTATGATTTTTTGTGCAATTGAGATAGAAGTTTTTAATAACTTTGTTTCCATTTGAAAAGTTGCTTGTTCAAAAAAAGCCGCATAATGTTTAAGATCTCTAATTGCTTGCACAACTTGGGCATCAATATCTTTACCTTTTATTCCATCATTTTCAATACTTGTAACTTTTTGTGAAATTTCATTTATTTTTTCACTTAAATTTCTAATCTCTATTAATACAGGATCAGTTCTTCCATTTATTTCTCTATCATCTAAAATAGTATTTGAAGTTGTAACTACATTATTTTCAACTTTACTATTAATAAAATTACCTAATTCATATTTTTCTGTATTTTCATTTTTACTAAGTATTTTTGCACTTGAGTATACATTATCAGCCATTAGCTATTCTCTCTATCAATAATTCCATCTTCTATCATTTTTTGTGCAACATCTAACATTTTTCTTTGAGCGGTTTCAATATCTTTTATTTTAACTTTATTTAACATTTCAAACTCTTCTTTAAATCTATCTCTTGCTCTTTGACTCATTGAATTTGTAATTTTTTCCATATCTTCTTCAATTGCATTTTTCATTGCAACTACAACATCAGCTGTTTCAACATTTTGTAAAATCTTCATTATATATTCACTATCAAGATTTAATAAATCTTCAAATACAAACATATTTTCTTTTATTTTCGTAGCTAATGATGTGTCAATTCCATTTATATTTTTAAGAATATCTTGAGCTTTTGGACCTAGTTTATTTAACATATCAGCCACAACTTTTACTCCACCCACATCAACGATTGAAGATAATAGTGATTCAAGTTTCTTTTCTAAAACTAAAGATATAGTTCTTACAACATCTGGTGAAACATCTTTTATTGTAGCTATTTGAATAGTTACTTTTACTCTAATTTCTTCATCAAGTTGCATTAAAACTTCAGCTGATTTATTTGGTTCCATATGTGATAAAATTACCGCTATTGTATGGGGAGATTCATCTTTAATAAAGTCACTTAGTTGTTTTGGATTAATCCCATCAAGGTATGAAAATGCTTGTGATGCTAATTTCATTCTAGATAATTTTGCTAAAACTTCATCTGCCTCTGCTTTTCCTAATGATTTATATAAAATATCCCTAGCAAAGTCATAACCACCTGAACTAATAAAACTTTTTGATCTTGTATATAAATGAAATTCTTCAAGAATTGCTAATGATACATCTTTATTTATTGAGGTAATTTGAGTAATTGAAGTTGAAATATTTTCAACAACTTCTTTTGGTAAATGTTGAAATATTTTAACAGTAGACTCTTCTCCAATAAGTACGAAGAATCTTGCTACTTTTTCTATCATAGACATTCCTCTTAGAATGTCATTTTCATTTGTCTTACTCTCAGCCATTATTCAATACCTTTTTATTTAAAGCTAGCGCTACCTTCATTTAATAACAATTCTATCATTCTTGCAATTTCTACTGGATTTGTATTGATTTCTCTATCTAATTCTTCAATAAAGACTTCATATCTTGCAGCAGATTCTTCATCTAATCCATCGATATTATTTAATATTTGACTTTTAACTTTTGATTTTAATCTTCCTTGTGCCGTGTTACTATCAAATTCATTTTCATAATCAGTTAACATATCTTTTACTAAATTCTCATCATTTATATCTACTTTTTGTTTTACACCATCACCTAGTATTACAATTTCGTTTGATGCAATAAATTTCTTGTAAAATACAAATAATAAAAACGCTGCTATTATATACTGAATATATTCACTAAAATCTTTTAGAACCGATTTTATCATAGATATTGTATCTGTTGGTCTATCATCTATAACAATCGCATTTCCATTTTCATCCATAGTTTGAGCAACTTGTTCAATTGGCTTAACTCCAATAAATTTGAAGTCTTTTACTGTAATTTTATCACCTCTTGCTTTATCATATCCAATTGTATCTTGAACTACTGACTCTAAAGAAGTAATAAATTCATCTTTATTTGTAACATCTTTTAAAACAGAGGAATCAAAAGTAACTGCGGCTGTGATTCTTTTTATATTTGTATAATTGTTATCTTTTTGAGTGATTATTTTTTTTGAAATCTCATAATTTGTTACAGTATTTGTACCTTCACTATTTGAAGCAATATTACTTTTCCCAGCTGCTGCTGATGGTTCTTGAATATTATTATCAACTCCAGCAACACCTCCACCTGAATTTGGCATTCCTTGTGCATTTGCTGTATTTTCAATAACTTGTTGAGATCTTATACTTCCTTCTGGATTATAAATCTCTTCTTCAACATCTTTTTTAACAAAATCTAAAGCTATAGTAACTCTTGAAACAACTCTACCAACACCAACAAATGGTTCTAATAATGCAACAATCTTTTTAGAATATTCTTCTTCTAAATTTTCTTTATATTTGTTTTGTGTTGATGATTTTTGGTTATTTATATCATCAGCTGATTGTTGTAATAAATTACCATCTTGATCTATTAATTGAATATTTTCTTGTTTTAAATCAGGCACCGCTGATGCTATAAAGTTTTTAATTCCATCTATTTGTTTTTGTGTTAGAAAAACCCCTGGTTTTAATGAAATCATTGCAGATGCTGTTGTATCACTTTTCTTTTCTGTAAATATAGTATCTTTTGGAATTGCAATTTTTACACTTCCTCTTAGTACTCCATTTAAAGACTCTAGTGATCTTGATAATTCACCTTCTAATGCTCTTAAAAATTTAACTTTATTTTCAAAGTTTGTAGTTCCAAGGGATGATTTCTCAAAAATCTCCCAACCTACGTGTTTAGTTGTAGCAGCTTCACTTGTAACTAATTTTATTTTTGCAATATTTATAAATTCTTTTGAAGTTTTTAAAGTAAGATTATTCCCATTACCAATTACTGCAAATTGAATTCCTGAAGCTTCTAATTCATCACTTGCTAGCATTACTTGAGATTTTGTTAAATTTGTTGCAATTGTATAATTTAATTTTTTATCTTCTGATTTTACACTTGTATAAACCAATAGTCCAACTAACAAAATAAATAATAAAGAAAAACCTCCAATAATTACAGCTCTTTGAGCAGTATTTAAATTATTTATAAACTTTAGAAGTTGATCCATAAATTATTTTATCCTATTAATTTTTTGCAGATGATTCTATTACAGAACGAAATAATCGCGAATCTCTTTTTATTGACGATTGAATTGCATCAAATAGTATTTTATTTTTTGACATTTCACTCATTTGAGTATCTAAATTAACATTATTCCCATCATTTTGTTCTTGCAAATTTTTTACTTCACTTAATCTTGGGTTAGAGTTTGCAAAAGTGGAATTAATATTATCCATATGTCTTTTATTTGTAGCTTTTAATTGCAGACTATTTGTCATAGAACTATTTAGTTCATCTTCAAATACTAACTCTTTTGTTTTGTAATTTGGTGTATTTATATTAGCAATATTACTTGAAATAACTTTTTGTCTTTCACCTCTAAAGTTTAACTGCTCAAAAAGTTTATTAGATATGCTACTTGCTTCCATTATTTAGTATTACTTCCTATTTTATCTATTAGTGCTGCGTTTAAATCATCGATTGATTTTACAGCTTTTTGAGACTGATCAAATCTTCTGTGTGCATCAATTAATTCAACCATTGCACTTACAGAATTTACATTTGATTTTTCAATTGCACCTTGCACCACAAAAGTATCATTATTTTCAAATATTTCTAAGTTGTTTGCATCTTTTAAAGAGTATGTATTATCGCCTAACTTTTCCAAATTTGTAAAAGGAGTTTTTACAACACCAATTTGTAATTCAAAGCCATCTTCAATCACAATTGGTTCATTAGCTGCATTTAATACATTATTTCCATTTGAATCTACTAAAAAATTATCTAAATTTTTAAAAGCCCCATCTCGTGAATACACTATGTCACCATTTGCATTTTGTATTTTAAAGAAAGTATCTGGATTACTTAGTGCAAAATCTAAAGTATTCCCTGTCATAGCAATTGGACCCATTTCAGAATTTATAAATTTTGCATCTATTTTTGGTACTGTATTAGTTACTGTATTTATTTTAGTAGGTGCTGTATTTTCTTCTTGCATTCTTTGCAAATAATAATTAAATGTTGTTTCTGTAGTTCCTTCTTGTTTAAAACCATTTGTATTAATGTTTGCTAAATTATTACTAATTTGATCTAAACGATTAAATTGATTAATCATTGATGCAGCAAGTGGATAAGTACCTTGATTCATAACTACTCCTTATTATTTATTATTTGAAAATTCTGCAATTAATTTATCTAAATCATCACCTATTAAATCATCACCTTCGTCACCATGAATATGTTTTGCAATAGCAATATCTTTTGTATTACTATCATCTTCAAATAAATTATTTAAATATGATGACAATTTTCTAATCACCGACATTACTCGTTCTATTTTTTGTCTGTTGATATCGTTGAATTGCATTAATTCCATAGCTTGAAAAATTTGAGTATCTTCTTCATTAACTAATGCTTTAAAACTTGTTAAAGTATTTGAAATATTTTTTGCCCCATTTAAATGCTCATCAAATACGTTAATATTAGGAAACTTTTTATTTAAAGATTCCAATAATTTAGATTGTGTTTGAATAAAAGTTTCTATTTCTTTTATTTTACTTCTAAATTCATTATTATTATCAAGAGTTAAACTTAAAACATCAAATATTTGAGATACTTTTTCTTCCGAATCATTTGCAACTTGATTTAGTTGATTAACAACTTTTGTGTCTCTTTCTGCTGGTAATGGAAAAATTCCTTCTTCAATTCTTGAAGATGTCCAATCCTTAGCAATATCATCTTCACTTCTTGAATCTTTTTTAGAATTTTTTGCTGGAACAATCTCTTCTTCAAAAGCTTCTATAGAATCCAATTCATCCATTGCATATTCAATATCTTCTTGTTTATTTAAGCTACTTGACTCAATATCATTTAATAGCTGTTCTATTTCATCAGTTTTTACAAAAGATTCTAATTTTGCTTCACTTATATCTTCAGATTCATCAATATGTGATTCTTCTTTTATATTAAAAGTTTTCTCTTCTTTCTTATACTCTTCTGTTTGGGATAACAATTCTTCAATTTCTTGAGTGTTTACTTTTACAGATTCAGCCGATTGTGAAGAACTTGATTCATCATCAATCTCTAAACCATTCATTAAGGCTTCAATTTCTTCTTGACTCATGCTCATAATAAAACCTTATATTATTTTTTTAATACTCCATCAAGTTTTTCTTTTAAAACTTCAGCATTGAATGGCTTAACAATATAATTGTTAACCCCTGCTTTTAACGCCGTAATAACTTCACTTTTACCACCTTCAGTAGTAATCATAATTATTGGTGTTTTTTGATGAGTTCCCTCAGATCTTACTTTCTTAACCAATTCAAGACCATTCATATTTGGCATATTCCAGTCTGTTAGTATCACATCATAATGAGCTTCACTAAGTAATTTCCAAGCTTTTACACCATCTTCTGCTTCTTCGAAATTATCTCTAGTAAATCCTAATTGCATAACTACATTTCCAATGATTCTTCTCATTGTAGAGCTATCATCAACTATTAGAATTTTCATTAACTATCCCTTGTGTATATAAATATTTTCAGTAAATATGCATTATATATAATTTGTTTTAAATTTATACTTAATCATTGCTAAAATAGGCCTGCAAATTTATCTGATTTTAATTGTAGTTAAAATATAATAATTAAATATGCGATTATAAAGGATAGCCGATGATTAGAGGTCTTTACACAGCAGCAACGGGTATGAATTCAATGCAACACCAAATAGATGTAACATCAAATAATATTGCGAACGTTAATACTACAGGATTCAAACAAGATAGAGCTGAATTTCAAGATTTAATGTATGAAACTTTGAACTATACAGCAGGAAGAACATCTCAAACTACAATAAATCCAACAGGAATTGATGTAGGTTTAGGAGTTAGAGTTTCTGGTATTCAAAAGAATTTTACAGAAGGTGATTTAAAATTAACTTCAAATCCTCTTGATCTAGCAATTGAAGGAAAAGGTTTTTTCCAAATTACATTACCAAATGGAGAAACAGCTTATACAAGAAATGGAGCTTTTAAATTAAACGCTGATGGAGACATTGTAAATGCAAGTGGTTACCTATTAAATCCACAAAGTACCATTCCAGCAGGTGCAAAGGATATTTCAATTGGGAAAGATGGGATTCTAAGTTATACAGATGAAACAGGTGCTTCTCAAGAATTGGGTCAAATAACAATTGCAGATTTTATTAATCCAGCAGGTCTTATTCCATTAGGGGATTCTTTATTTATGCAAAGTGATGCTTCGGGAGACGTCTTGGAAGGAAACCCTGCTCAAGAGCAATTTGGAAGTATTCAGCAAGGGATGATTGAGCTTTCAAATGTTAAATTAGTTAATGAAATGGTTGATTTAATTACAGCACAAAGAGCTTATGAAGCCAATTCTAAAGCGATAACAACAACAGATAGTATGCTTGATACTGTAAATAGATTGAAAAACTAAGTAATCTTTTAAATTAATAATGAACTTAGATGAATTGAAAAAAAGACGAGAAGAGAATTTCTCGGCTTATAAAAAAAAGAAAAAAATATACTATCAGAAAACAAAAATAACAGTAAAGAAAGAAATTGATTATGAAAAAGAAATCAATGATGAAAATTTTTCTTTAAAAATAAAAGAGTTAGTTAAAGCACAAAAAAAGTATCTTGATAATAGAAAAGATTTAATTACCTTAAAAATAAATGAATATAGAGATACAAAAAAAGAATATTATGAACAAAACAAAGAAAAAAGACTAGAATATGATAAAGAATACAGAGAACGTAAAAAAGAAGAACTAAAAAAGTATAGAAAAGAATATTACAACAAAATAAAAGAAAAACAAAATAAACTTTAAAAGAGCAATACAATGGCAGAAGAAACTAAACCAGTAGAAGATTTAATTATAGATGAATCATTAGACGCAAATTCTTTAACTATTGAAAAAACTAAAGATGATTCTGAAGATGAAGATACTATAGATGATGATTATGAAAAAATCCTTGAAGTAAAAGAAGAATTTGTTAAAAATAAGAAGAAAACTGCCCTTGATAAAATATTGATTGGTTTAATCGTTTTTCTTGTTTTACTTTTGATTACTGGAGCCATTTTATATTTTTTAGGCTTTTTTACCCCAAAAGAAGAGCCTGAAGAAAATACTGCTGTACAAGAAAATACTCAAGTAATTGAAAAAAAAGAGGAAACTTATAAATTTGATATTAAAGATATAAACTCAAAAAAATTGAATGAACAATTATCATATTTAACAAATAAAAATCTAAGCCAGGAAAAAGCCGAAGAATTAGAAAAAGTTGAAAACGAAAAAAGATTAATTGAAGAACAAAAAATAAATGAAAATGAAGCATTGAAATCAGAAGAAGATGCATTATTAAAAGAAAGAAATGCAATTGAAAATAAAAAAATAGAATTAGAAAATGAAAAAGCGCAACTTGAATCTATGAGACAAGAAGCCTTATTATTAAAACAAGAACTTGAAGCTAATAAGACTGATTTAGAAGTAACAGAGCAAAATAAGATTGCTAGTGTAAATAATGAGAAAGATTCAGCTGACACAAAAATTCAAGAGGAAAAAGCAATTGAAGTAAAAGTGAAAGAAGAACAAAAAGATACAAAAGAAACAAAAAACACATCATCTTTTCTAAAATTTATAAATGTAGCTAAAATAAAAGGAAGTCTTTATAAAAAATATCTAGATAAAATTACTTCAATTAATACAAATGCAATCTTGTGTAGAGATGATAAGAATAGAATTGAAATCTATTTTGGACCATTTAATAATGATGAAACAAGAACTGAACTTTTAAATAAATTAATTAGTGGTGGTTTTGATGAGGCGTTTGAGCTAGAACTAACTCAAGAAGAGTTTAATAAAAGATGTAATTACTAGTTGGAATCTTTTGAAAATTATGAATTTTCTAAGATTTCAAAAGAATTACTAACATTAATAATCTTTTTTTCTATATCGATATTTTGTATATATTTAGAGAATATATGTGGGATTAAAAAAGTCTTTGGTAAACCTTTGCTAACAAGTTCAGCATCAGTTATAAGCTCTAAATAATCATTTAATGGGTATCTTTGGATATCTTTAACAACACCTAGTTTTAAACCATTTTCATAAACATTACAAGATATTAAATCGAACCAAAAAAATTCATTTTTCTTTAATTTACAAAATTCTTTTGTTTGTTCAAAAGTTGAATAAAGTTCTTGATTTGTAAGTTTCTTTGCAATTTCTACATCAGTATAATTTTCAAATATAATCAAATCTCTTGTAGGTATATATTCTAAAACTTTTAATTGTAGATTTCTATTTGTAGTAAAGGTAGCACCTTTTTTGAATTGCTCAGGAAAATCTGAATCTATAAAGAGTCTTAAGTGACCTTGTAGACCAACAGCTTTCCCTAATTTTGCAACATAAATATTATTACTAGTATTCATAGACAACTATTTCACAACAACTTGGATTTTATAAGAAACACCATCTTTTGCTTTACAACCATTTGCCATAGTTTTTAATGCATTAATCATATTTCCATTTTTTCCAATAAGTTTGCCAATATCAACACTGTTAACACCAATAATAATCTCACAGAAATTTTCATCTATAAGTTCTTTGCTAACAGTAACATCCTCTGGCACACTAACAATTAGTTTTGCATAGTTTTCTATAAATTTAGTAATCATATTATTTCTAACTAAAATTATTTAGAAGCTAGTTTTTTAACTTTTTCAGATGGCTTAGCACCAACACTGATCCAGTAGTTATATCTTTCTTCATCAATTTTTAATACTTTTGGCTCAACAACTGGGTTGAAATAACCAATTGATTCAATCCAACCTGAATCTCTTCTTTTTCTTGAGTCTGTTACAACTATTCTGTAAAATGGTTTTTTGTTTCTTCCCATTCTTGTTAATCTAATTACTGTCATGTTTTCTTTCCTTATTTGATTTATAGTATTGAATTCTGAACTCCAAAACAAAAGTTAAAAGTTCACAGCTCAACACTATTTAATAGTTTATCTTGGAATTTTTGGCATTCCACCAGGTCCCATTTGAGACAACATATTTTGTAAACCTTTCATTCCACCCTTGCTTGAAAGCTGTTTAGCCATTTTTGAAGCATTTTTAAATTGCTTTAAAATTTTATTGATTTGAACTTCAGAAACTCCAGAACCTACTGCGATTCTTCTTTTTCTACTTGGATTCATTAAATCTGGGTTTTCTCTCTCTTTTGGAGTCATTGAACCAATTAATGCCTTGATTCTTTTTATCTCACTAGAGTTTTCAAAATCCATATCTTTAATAGGTCCAGCCATTTGTGAAAGACCAGGAATCATTCCAATAATAGATTTCATAGATCCTAACTTACTCATCATAGAAAGTTGATCTAAAAAGTCATTAAAATTGAATTCACCTTTTTTAATTTTTTTGCTAACTTCTTTTGCTTTCTTCTCATCAATAATTGCAGAAGTTTTTTCAGCTAAACCTTCAATATCTCCAAGACCTAATAATCTTGAAACAATTCTATCAGGAATAAATACTTCAAGATCTGGCATTTTTTCACCAATACCAATAAATCTTAAAGGAACTTCTACTTGATGAGAAAGAGAAAGGGCAACTCCACCTTTTGTATCACCATCATACTTTGATAAAATAACTCCATCAATTCCGATTTTTTCTTTAAAGGTAGTTGCAGTTTTTGTAGCATCATGTCCTGTTAAAGAATCTGCCACATAAAAAATTTCATTTGGATTAACTGCATCTTTTATTTTTTTCAATTGAAGCATTAATTCATCATCAATTGCTAATCGTCCAGCTGTATCTATTAAAAGTACATCATAATGTTCTTTTTTAGCTTTTTCTTTTGCTGCAAGTGCTATTTTTATTGGATCTTTTTCATTTTCATCAAAATAAATATCAACTTCAATTTGTGCTGCAATTTGTTTTAATTGCTCAACCGCTGCTAGTCTTTGTAAATCACAAGCTGCTACTAAAACTTTTTTCTTTCTAGTTTTTAAATAGTTTGCCAACTTACCAGTTGTTGTAGTTTTTCCAGAACCTTGAAGTCCTGTCATTAATATTGTTGTAGGCGGAGTTGATGAAAAAACGAAACCTTGATTACCAGGAACCGTTAAAAGATTTGTTAATTCGCTTTTAAGTGCTCTAAGAAAAGAGTCTTGCCCAATTCCAGCATTTTTTGTTTGTACTTCAATTGCTTGAATAAGTTCTTTTGTAGTTTTATGGTGAACATCAGCTTTTAATAAAGCTTTTTTTAATTCAGCTGTTGCTTTTGTTAAAGCTGCAACATCATCTTGATGTCTTATTTTATTAACTGCATTTCGTATTGAACCGGTTATTGAATCAAACAAAGTAAATCTCCACACTTTTAAATTGCGTAATATTACTTTAAAAATACTTTAATTTAGATTAAAAAAATGAGATGGTTTAAGTAAATTTTTATATTAGATATTGAAGAAATTCCATAAATAGGACTTTATGGAATTTTCTAAACTTAATTATGAATGAAAGTCATACACTCTAAACTCTTTTGGTTCAGGTGAAATAAATTCATAATCAAATATTCTAGTAACTTTTGAATGTAATAAAACTCTATTTATATTTGAGGCTGTTCTTCCATAAATCGCATCACCAATTATTGGTAATCCAACAGAATTTAAATGAACTCTAATTTGGTGAGTTCTTCCTGATTCTATTACAATTTTTATTTTTGATTTATTTCCTTCAACTAACACAGGATAAACTGTACTTTTTGCAGGTTTTCCTTTTTTTAAATCAATTTTAGATTTTGCCATTCCCCTGTCTTTTGTTGTTAAGATTGGCTTATCAATTACGATTTCTTCAATTACTTTACCATCAACAATAGCTACATATTCTTTATATACTCTATTTTGTGCAAATTCTGTAATTGCTTTTTTTTGAAAATCTTCATTTTTTGCAAACATCATTACGCCACTTGTCTCTTTGTCAAGTCTGTTTAATAAAATTGCTTTTTCATATCTTTTTGCAACATCATCAGCTGTTAAAAATGCTGGCTTGTCTACTACTAGGATATTCTTATCTTCATAAATTACTTTTATTTTTGCAATCTCTTTTACTGAAAACTTAGTGTCACTTCTAATCTCACCACGTGCTATTAAAACTTTTTGATCTCCAACTTTTACAACACCTCTATCTATTAACTCTTTTGCTTTTGAATTAGAAATTCTTTCTTGTTGCGCTAATAATTTATATGCTTTATCATATTCTACAGCCATTTGTTTATCTCCTTGAAAATAGGTTCAAAAGAACCTGCTTTTGTTAAAACTGGTATTTCTAGATTTTTTATATTATCTAAATACTCTTCCAATTCATCGTTTTGTATTAAATAGTAATTTTTTATACATTCAAAAAGTGATTTTTGATTAAATATATTTTTACCGCTAATTATCTTACATTTAAAAAATGCTGGCTCAACTGGATTATGTCCACCTATTTTTTCAAACGCTCCACCTAAAATAACCACATCTGATATTGCATAAATATCATTTAATATTCCCATTTTATCAACAAGAATTATATCTGATTCAAAATCATCTTTTTGTGAATATCTATGATATGTTAAATCTTTATTTTTTATATATTCATTTATAAGTAAATGTACTTTTTCGAATCTCTCTGGATGTCTTGGAACTATTACCAGTTTTCCATGAGTTTTTTTATATGATTTTAGAATCAACAACTCTTCATTTTCATGAGTACTTGCAGCTGTTATTAGCGTAGCTTCTGGCTTTTTCAAAATTTGCTTTACTTTTGGTAATTGAGCTAATTTTATATTTCCAATAACTTCTACATTTGTAGCACCCAGTTCTTCTAATCTTTTTTTATCAATATCACTTTGTGCAAAAACTTTATCAATATTCTTAAATATTTTTCTATAAAAAAAAGAAAACATTTTATATGACTTATAAGATTTATCTGAAATTCTTGCATTTATTAAAAAAGTTTTTGCACCTTTTTTCTTTGCCACTAAAAAAAGCATATACCAAAGTTCTGCTTCCATAACTACTAAAACTTTTTGTTTATTAATCCAAAAAGGTAAGAAGATTTCAAAAGGTAAGTATCTTACATTTGAAGTCATAGTAATAGCTTCTTCAAAACCGGTATTAGTTACAACTGATACATTTACATTTTCTTTGTAGTTTTCAATCAAAGGTTTAATAGCCTTAGTTTCTCCCATAGAACATGAGTGAAACCAAATACCATTTTCCTTAAATTTACTATTATTTTTAAAAAAAAATTTAGCAGGAATTGCTTTTTTATATTTAGAATCTTTTGATTTAAATATTAAATAAGGAATTGCAAGTATATAAATAATACTTAATACTAAGTAATAAAATATACTAAAAAGGCTCAAGACTAAGCCTCTTGTTCTTCAACTTCTTTATAAAGAATTCTTCCACAATGTGGACAATTAACAATTTCTTCTGCTTTAATAACTTCAGCATAAGTTTTATCATTAATTTTCATATGACATCCATAACAAGCTTGTTTTTTTACAGGAACAACAGCCGAATCTTTTGCCCATCTTTTGATTTTTTCATAGAAAGTTAAAATTTTATTATCAAATTTCTCTAATAATATGCTTCTATCTTGATATACAAGATTTCTTTCTTTGTTAATACTTTCAATTGTACCATCAACAGAAACTTGAATCTCTTTAATATCATTCTCTTCAGAAGAAAGTTTTTCTTGTAATTCTTTTAGAACTGATTCTTTTGATTTTGTTAAATTATCAAGTCTATCAATCTCTTCATTTGCAAATGAAATTTGTTCTTTTGCAATTTCTTCTTCTAATTGTAAAGCTTTTAATTCTTTATCATTATGTACATCTTTATTTTTCTTAGCGATGTTGTCTAATTTTGTTTTTAATTCACCTAAATGAATATTGTTTTTTGTTCTTTTTGATTTTACATCATCAATTTCTGAATATATTGAATTAATTGATGCTTTAATAGCCTCTGCTGTTTCAACGAATGTAGCTAACTTAGCTTTTTCATTTTCAATTTTTGGCTCAAACATACTAATTGCTGTATCAAATTTTGATAATTTGATTAAATCCTGTAAATACTTATTCAACCGTTTCTCCTTCTATAAAAAACTCAAATGGATTTTTCGAAGCTGTTATTATAGCTTTTAATTTATTTTTTTTCAAATATTCTGAAAGAAGTCCCTGCATTAGGGATGCAAAGCATCTTTCACTCTCATAGTGTCCTATATCAATTAATGATATTTCTCTAGCTTTGGCTTCCATGGCATCATGATATTTTATATCACCTGTTAAGAAACAATTTGCTTTTACTTCATTTATTAATGACATTCCAGAACCTGTAACAACTGCAATTTTTTCTATAAAATCATTACACTTTACTGTTTTTGCAATTTTTAAATCTGTTTTTTTACAAACATGTTTTACTAAATCATCAAAGTTCATATTTACATCACAATAAGATATAAACTCATCGTTATTAATAATTTTAAAACCTAAAATATTTTCAATATAATATTTATTTAAATGAGTTTTATCAATATTTGTATGCATTGATATAAGTGAGATATTTTTCTTAATTAACTCCCTTAATAGCTTTGTACTATAAGTATTATAATTTACTCTTTTAAGACCTGAAAAAATCAAAGGATGATGGGTAATAATAAGTGAATTTTCTTCTACTTCTTGCACAAGTTCTTCATCTAAATCAATACTAATATAAATATTTTTAATCTCATCATCAAAGGAACCTACTAATAATCCTGCATTATCCCACTTTTCTTGAAGTGCAAAAGGTGAAAGATTATCTAAAAAATCGTATATTTCTTTTAATTTCAAATTTTACTCTTAAACAAATAATTCAGGATTTTTTATTTTTAAGTTTTCTAATGCTTTTAATGATCCAGGACTTGCAATTCTTGCTAATCTTTGTGGTTCTTGCTCTTTATATAACATAGCACAAGCTTGTGCAAGTTCTCGCACCTTTAAAATATAATTTTGTCTCTCTGTTACAGAAATTGCCTTTCTTGCATCAAGAGTATTAAAAGCATGGGATGCAATCATACATTGATCATAAGCAGGAAGAGGAAGTTTTGCATTTAAACAAGATTTACACTCTTGAAATGCATCATCAAAATGTCTAAATAACATTTCTGTATTTGCTACTTCAAAGTTATATGTTGAGAACTCAAACTCAGCTTCTTTATGTACATCTGCATAAGTTGTTTTTCCAAATTCATTTTCATTCCACACTATATCAAACACAGAATCAACACCTTGTAAATACATAGCAAGTCTTTCTGTTCCATATGTAATCTCAACAGCAACAGGATCGCAAGCTAAACCACCTACTTGTTGAAAGTATGTAAATTGAGTAACTTCCATACCATCAAGCCAAACTTCCCATCCAAGTCCCCACGCACCAAGCGTTGGCGATTCCCAGTTGTCTTCTACAAATCTAATATCATGTCTTGAAGTATCTAAACCTAAGTATTCTAATGATTGTAAATATAAATCTTGAATATTATCAGGACTTGGTTTTATCAAAGTTTGGAACTGATAGTAAGCTCCTAATCTATTAGGATTTTCTCCATATCTTCCATCAGTTGGTCTCCTGCTTGGTGCCACATAAGCTGTACTCCAAGGAGTTGAATCTAAACTTCTTAAAAGTGTTGCTGGATGAAATGTTCCTGCACCTGCTGGAATATCATAAGGCTGAACAATATTACACCCTTGTTTTGCCCAAAACTCTTGTAATTTTAATAGCATTTGTGAAAATGTAATCATTTACTTGATTCCTAACTCTTTATTAATTTTATTTTTATCAAAGCCACAAATCCAAGTGTTTCCAATTAAAATTACAGGAGCACCGGTACATCCATGTTTTTGACAATCTTTTAAAGCTTGTTTATTATTTGATAAATCTATGAGGTTATATTTTAGTTTTTTTACTTTAAAGTAAGTTATAGCATCCTTGCACCATTTACAATTTGGTATGGTAAATAGTGCAATTGGCTTCATTATAAAAGTACTTCTATATCTTTTGAATCACTTTCAACAGCTTTAGCTTTAACGATTCTATCTTCTTTTAATTTTATAGCTAATTCTTTATCAGTAATTGCTAAAATTTGCATAGCTAAGTAAGCTGCATTAATTGCTCCAGATTTTCCAAGTGCAACAGTTGCAACTGGCATACCTGCAGGCATTTGAACAGTTGAAAGCATTGCATCCATACCATCCATTGCACCACCTTTCATAGGTACTCCAATAATTGGTTTAGTTGTAGTTGCAGCTAATGCTCCAGCTAAATGTGCAGCCATTCCAGCAGCAGCTATAAATACTACAGCACCTTTTTCTTCAGCTTCTTTTACATAGTCTTTTGTTCTTTCAGGGCTTCTGTGAGCCGATGAAATAATCATTTCAAATTTTACGTTAAATTTTTCAAATGTGTCAGAACAGTTTTTCATAATATCATAATCTGATTTACTACCCATAATAATAGATACAAAATTCATTAATAACCCTTTTTTTATTTTTTTAATATATTATTTTATCAAAATTTATCTAATAGTTTTATAATCTGATTGATCTTTAATTTTTTCCAAGACTCTAGTTTGTAAATTGTTAATTCATCATTTTCATATATAAATTTTGATAAGTTTTTAGATTTATCTTTTATATAAATAGGTTTTACGTATTTATAGTATTGAATTTTTTTCTCAAAATCCTCTTGTGTAAAAATTACAACCGTAGGAATCATAAACACATCACTTATATGATATGTTGATGTATCTGCTGTAATTATTTTATCCATTTGTGAAATTATATATATAAAATCATTTAATTTTTTTGACTCTTTTGATAAATCAAAATAATTACTCTCTTTTATTCTAGAATCAATTTGTAATGTTGAAACCACAATACAATCTTCGTTTTTATTTAATAAATCTTTTAATAAATCTATGGCTATTGATTGTGGTATAGATTTATGAATACTTGAGGAATAAGGATGAAATAGTAGTAATTTACCCTTTAGTTTTAATTCATTAATAATTTTTATTAAATTTGGTGAAACTTTATAATCTGAAATATCAAGTTGATTATATTTTTCATTATTATCTATTTTTTTATAATCAATCCCAAATTTAAAAAGCCATCTATCAACAATATTTAAAGGATATTCTGAAAATTTATCTAGTTCAATACTATTATCAAAAAAATAGTCATATTCACATAATTTTTTTACATTTAAAGAAAGTGGAAAAACATTATCAATATATTTTTGTGTTTGATAAATCTCTTTATCTCTTGTATAAAAACTATTATTTGAAGCATTTATATAAATATCAAATTTAATATTTGTATAAATCTCTTTTAGTTTTTTATGTAGTATTCCTAAAGCCGTACAAGAAGAAATAATATCACTTATAGTATTTCCCACTCCACCAATGATAGCAAAAGAAACAACATCTTTTTCAATATTTTTTAATTGTTTATATAAGTCAACTTTTTTTACATCTAAAAAATCTAAAGTTTTTAGTTCTTCTCTTTTTTCATATTCATCGATATTTGAGATTCCAAGTTCTATTGGGAAATTCACAATTTCTCTTACTTTTTTTTCATCAAATTTTTTTGCAAAATAAATATCTTTATTTACCTTTGCAAATATTTGACTAATATCATTAAAATCACTATATGTTGTAATATAAATAGTTTCATTTTCTAAATTTGATGGGCTTGTAAACCTATTATAGTTTACAAGTGTCCCATCAGTTGTTTTAACATTTATATTTTGTGTTACTCTAAAAAATATCATAGCCTATAAAAAACTTATTCAACTGTTTCAGTAATATTTTCTACTCTAAACATTGTTAAATATGGAAGTTTTCCTGGAAGTTTGATTTTATTTACATTTCCACTATGAACTGATTCTAATTCTTTATTTGTATCTGTAATTATTTTTTTGAAATTGATATAATAAAGATCATCTTTTTTAAAGATTTTTCCTATTTCATTTTCACACTCATCTAAAACTTCATTTTTAGGAGTAAATATTTCAATATCTTCATTTGGATAAACTTTATATTTACATAAGAAATGTTCTTCATCTTCAGTTACAAGTCCCGTAACTTCATATGATCCTTTGCTTTGTGCATAATCATGATTTTGTGAATCTGCTTTTTCAAAAGGTCTGTGAATTAAATATGCGTCTGTAAATCCTCTATTTTTTGTTGTATATAATTCTCTTTGATATTTATCAGCATCAAATTTACCATCATAATAATCATCGATTGCATTTCTATAAGCTTTTGCAGTTACTGCTGCATAATATGGTGATTTTGTTCTTCCTTCGATTTTAAGTGAATCAACAGCACCTGAATCCATAATCTCTTTTATGTGTGAAGCTAAATTCATATCTTTTGAATTGAAAATATATGTTCCAACACCTGGCTCTTCTTCAAGTCTAAATAAAGTTCCATGATCTTCATTTGCAGCATATAATGTGTATTCAAATCTACAATCATTCGCACAAGAACCTCTATTTGGAACTCTTCCCATTTGAACAGCAGATACTAAACAACGTCCAGAATAAGCAAAACACATAGAACCATGAACAAAAATTTCAATTTCCATATCAGGTAAATGTTTTTTTATTTCAATAACATCTTTTAGTGAAATTTCTCTTGCAACAACGATTCTTGTAACTCCCATATCCCAAAATACTTGGGCATCAAGATAGTTTAAAACATTTGCTTGCGTTGATAAGTGAATATCAATTTGTGGTGCAATTTCTCTACATAATTTTACAACTCCTGGAGCTGCAACGATAAAACCATCTGGCTCAAGTGAAGCCATAGTTTCAATATGCTTTTTTAATAATTCTATTTGAGAGTTAAAAGGAAAACCATTGATTGTTGCATACACTTTTTTACCTCGTGCGTGCGCATAATCAATACCTTCTTTAAATGTTTCAAATGTGAACTCTTTTCCTGCTCTAATTCTTAAACTAAAGTGACTAACCCCTGCATATACAGCATCTGCGCCATATTTTATAGCTATTTTTAATTTTTCTAAATTTCCAGCAGGTGATAATAACTCTACTTTTTTATTATTCATAAATTTCCTTTGAAGACTTTTGTAATATATATTTATTTTTTAGTTGAATATTATACCTATTTTTGGATAAATATAAAAGAGGATAGTTTTAATCTTATTTAAGAAAGGAAGGAAAGCTTTTAAAAGCTTTCCCATTCATCATCATCTTTTGATTTAGCAGTAATGACATCTGCTTTTGGTTTGATTGTTGTTGTTACTGGACTCGCAGGTTTTGAAAATTGTTTTTTTTCAGGTTCTTTTTTAGTCGTTGAATTAATAACTTTACTTACTTCTTCTTTTTTAATAAGAATATTATCCCTTTTTAGTTGATCTAACGTTCTAAATACTTCTAAAGTTGCATTATCTAATTTAGAAGAAAATTCAACCAAAGTTTTTTCATCTGGCTGTGCTTTACAATCTTCATTTATATAATCTTGAACACTACTATGTACTAAATTATGATTTAGTATCAATTCTTTCCAATTTTGTGTATTTACAAATGATTTTCCATTATTTTCTTGTTCAAGTAACCATTTTCCTAAATCACATTCTGTTGGTTTTGTAACAGTCCATGATACTTTTGTAGAACCTATTTTTTCAAAATTTACTGTTTTGAATTTAATATGATCATTTTTTAATTTTGAAATTTTAAATACTAAATCAATATCTTCAATCTCTTCTTTTTTTGATTCTTTAAATTTTGCTCTATCTGCAATTTGAAGTAAAGAGTCTGATAACATTGAGACTTCAGTTGCTAAACTACTAATTGTTGTTGCTGAATTTGCATTAACTTGAGTAGCTTGATCAAGGGCATTAATGGCATCATTTATTTGAATAATCCCTCTTTCTTCTTCTTTACTTGCTTGTGAAACATCTTCTATTAATCCAATCGTTTCATTGATCTTATTATTTAATGTCGTATAACCACTAATCATATTATTAGCAATTATTTTCCCTTCATTTGCTTTTGATGTTGCAGATTCAACAATACTTTTTATCTCTTTAGCAGCATCTGCTGATCTATTTGCTAAGTTTCTTACTTCTTGTGCAACAACAGCAAATCCTCGCCCAGCTTCTCCCGCAGTTGCTGCTTCAACGGCTGCATTTAATGAAAGAATATTTGTTTGGAAAGCAATTTGATCAATTACTGTAATTGCATCATTTATTGATTTAACTTGATTATCTATATCATCCATAGCTCTTGTTGTTTTAGATGCTAACTCTTCACCCTCTTTTGAAGAAGATTGTAATTCATTTGCTAATGTTGACATTTGATGAACTTTTTGTACGCTTGATTTTACAATTGAAGTTATCTCTTCAACAGCCGCAGCCGTTTCTTCTAAAGAAGCAGCTTGTTCATTTGCAGATGCTGATAATCTGTTTGCTGATGTAGATAAAATATTAGTATCTTCATTTAGTTTTTTACCACTTGTAACAATCATTGATAAAAATTCTGAAACTGTAATCCCAATTAATTGCGAACTTGCGATCAATGAAGATATAATTCCACTTGCTTTTGATGATTCAAGAAGTTTTGTATTTGGAGTAAAATCTGAATTCCCATATTGCATTAAAATATTATTTAAATTTGTTAAATTCTCGTTTGTTTTTGCAATCATCGAATTTATAGAATCTCTTAATCTCATTACTTGTTGATTTGAAGATGATTTTTCAATTTTATAAACATAAAATCCATTATTTACTTTTTCAATAATTGAATCAACTTCTTTAATAACTACTGCATCTTCTTCATAACCAACTTTTAATTTTCCAATATAACCATTAAAACTATCAACTAATTTACCTATTTCATCATTTGATGTTTTCTTAATTAAATCATTTGAAGTATCATTAGAAGTAATATCTATTATTGCTGTATTTAAATCATCCAGTGGTCTTATTATAAGTTTATTTATCAGTAAAGTAAAAATTAAATAAACAATTATAATTGAAACTAAAGAGAAAATAAGAATATTAATAATAATACTATTAATCTCTTGTTTTGTTTTCTCTTCCATTAATAAAACATCGGCTTCAATATCATCAACATAAGCCCCTGTTCCAACTACCCAATCCCATTGTTCGAATTTTTGTACATATGAGAATTTCTTTTGAGGTACATCTTTACCTGGTTTATCCCACATATATTCTACTAAACCACCCTCTTTATTTGCACTTGCAACTTTTACAATTTCTTGAAATAAATATAATCCATTTGGATCTTGAGTACTTGTCATATCTTTATTAACAATTTTTGAATTAGCCCCGTGCATTTTTATAATCTGGTTTGAATCATTAACCCAAAAATATCCGTCTTTCCCATATTTCATATCAGAAAGTACTTTTAGTGCTTCTTCTTGTATTTTTGCAGATACATCAGATACATATTCACCTGTTCCTACAACCCAATTATATGGTTTAAATAATTTTACATAAGAAACTTTTGGTTGAGCTTTTTCAAAACCTGGTTTTGGCCATACATAATCAACAAATCCTTCTGAATCTTTTTTTGCAACTGCTGCAAATTCTGAAAATATTTGTTTACCTGCTTCATCTTTATATGAAGCCATATCTTTACCATTTAACGCTGGTTTTATAGGATGAACAACAATAACTGCATTTGTATCATTTATCCAAAAATATCCGCTATCACCATATCTTGTAGCATCAACAATTGATTTAAGTCTTTGTTTTAGTGCTTCATCACTAAGAACATCTTTTAATTTACTATATTCAGACTCTAAAATAGAAAATAAAAAATTTGTTTGTTTTTTTAAATCAGTTTGAACTTCAATCTTAATTTTATCAATCGATGTTCTTTGATGATAGGCTTCAATTGTTTTCATAGCAAGAGAAGTGTAGTTCTTTAACTCTTCTTCTTTTTTAGAGTAAGATTCATTTTTATACTTAATAATATTTTCATTTGAAAGTTTATTAATAGAATAAATTGAACTAATCGCAATGCTTAAAGATACAACTATAATAGTTATTAATGATATTATTAATAGCTTACCTTTTATTGAAATATTTGCTAACATAATTATCTCTCCCAGATTAATTTATGCTCATATGATACCTATTGTAAAATTAAATTGACAATTATATTTCAGTTATTTTTATAAAAAAACTTATTTGTTTAAAATAAACACATAAACAATCTATATTTTCTTATTATTAATAAATTATTTTAATAAATTTTTTGCAAATTCAATAGCTTCGTTTGTTATATTTTCTCCACTTATCATTCTTGCTATTTCATTTATTCTTTCTTTATTATTTAATAATATAACTTTTGAATTACCATTTTGTTTATCAACTAAAAAATGCTGATTTGCACTTGAGGTTAATTGAGGTTGATGAGAAATTGCAAATATTTGATAAGAATTGCTTAGTTTAATTAATACTTTTGAAATAGCATCACTTTCTTTTCCACTTAAGTTTGCATCAATTTCATCTAAAAAAAGTATGCCATTATCAACAATATCAAATTCACTCATAGAAGTTAAAAGAGCAAGCCTTAATCTGTTGTATTCTCCTGAACTTATGGTTTCAAGTGTCACGCCATTCAATTCAAATAATATATTATCAATTCCACATGAATCAAGCTCTTTTTCTTCAAAAAGAATTTTTGCATTACTTAAATATAAAAACTTAAGATATTCGTTAATTTTATCTTCAAGTATTAAAGATGTCTCTTTTCTATATTGTGATATTTCTTGTGATAATTCTAATAATTTTTCATTTATAATTTTGTATCTTTTTTCAAGCTTTTCTTTTTGAAAAAAGATATTTTCATAGGATTCTAACTCTATTTTCTTTTGTTCTTTATATTTTAAACACTCTTCAATAGAACCAAATCTTTTTTGTAAGGCAGATAATTTTTCAATTCTATCTAAAACATTTTCAATATTAATATCTTCTAACTCATATAATGAATCGTTAAATTTTTCAAATACGTTATTTAATTCATTCATCGCTTCATCAAAAAACGATGAATTTACTTCCATTAGTTCAAGTGCACTTGTAACATTATGATTAAATTCCATAATTCCTGAAGCTTTTTTTATAGCAATTTCAATTTTTTCTTTTTTAGACAATCTTTTTTTAATAAGATTTAGTTCTTCATATTCATCAATACTTGGATTTATTTGTTCGATTTTACTTATTTCAAATTTTGCAAACTCTTTTAAATCTTCTAATTTATTTTCATCTTCAAGAATTTTTTTCAATTCTTTTTTTATAATTTGAAATTCAATATATAAATTATCAAAAGTATCTTTTAATTCTTTAAATTCTTTTTTATTTTTCGATGTTAATTTATCTAAAAAATCAATAAGTTTTAAACTATCAAATTCTGAAGTATCTTTTAAATTTAAATGTTTAATTAATTTTTTAGAAAATTCATTTAAATTCTTTTTTGAAATACTTTGATTATTTAAAAAATATCTAACTTTATCTTTTTTTATACTTTTAATAACAATATCATCATCTGAATTTATATCATAAGATTCATCATCAAATTTTAAATTATCAAGCTCAACTTCACCTAATTTTGCTTTTACATCAGCAAGAGCAAATAAAGATAAAATTGCTTGCATTAAAATTGATTTTCCAGCTCCACTTGGACCTGTAAAAATATTCAAACCATTTTTAAATTCTAAATCAACTTCATTAAAAGATAAACAATCTTTTAGATAAACTCTTCTAATCAAATTTAGTTACCCCATCTTAATTTTTCATTTAATACTTCAAAATAATTTCTTTGTACTCTATGTATCATTTTTGCTTTTTTAGGGGCACTTTTTATTTTTATTGATTGATTTTGTTCTACTTCATAAATATCCTGCCCATCTACAATTACAACTGCCCCTTGATTATCTGTTATCTTAAACTCAATTTCAAAATCAGCTGGCATAACAAGAGGTCTTTGAGTAAGTGAGTGAGGAGCAACGGGAGTTACAATAAAAGCTTCCGTTAATGGATAAACTATTGGTCCACCAACTGATAAATTATAGGCAGTTGAACCTGTTGGCGTTGAAATAATAACACCATCACCAAAATATGAATTAAAATGTTTTCCATCAATTTTTGCAGCAATTTTAATCATAGAAGAAATAGATTTCCTAGAAATTACAATATCATTAAAAGCTACGAATTTATTTAAATTAACGCTTCCTTCAATCATCATTCTACCATCAATTTTATATATATTATTTTTTAAATCCTTTATAAAATTTGGCAATTGATGCATACTAATATCTGTTAAAAATCCTAAAGTTCCTAGATTTATTCCAAGAACTGGTTTATCATATTTAAAAGACTTTCGTACCACTGATAATAATGTACCATCTCCACCAACAGAGATTAAAAAATCAGCTCTTTGGCATAATTCATCCAAAGGTAATCCTATTAAGTCTATCATATGTGCTGAATTATCTTCCAATAATATTTCAATATCTGCATTTTGAAATAACTCTTTTATCTTAAAATATGTATCTTTAAGTTCAGGACTTGAAGGTCTTAATATAATACCTGCTGTTTTAATACTAGAAAGTTGCTCAAAATCTTTTTCAATTCTCAAAAATCACCTATCTTTTATTTTTTAAATTTATTTAAATTATTGTTTATTCTATCTGATTATTTATAATATCTTAAATAAAGTTAAATCAAAAAAAAAGGGATATGCAAAGCATACCCCTTTTAATTCAGAAAAGTTAATATTAACCATTTCTCTTTTTAATAATTTCTTCAGAAACATTTTTAGGAACTTCATGATAGTTATCAAAAATCATAGAATATGTTGCTCTACCTTGAGACATAGATCTAAGGTCTGTTGAGTAACCAAACATTTCAGATAAAGGAATCATTGCAACAACTAGTTTTATACCAGCTCTATCATCCATAGATTGAACTTGTCCTCTTCTTTTATTACAATCCCCAATAACATCTCCCATATAATCTTCAGGAGTTTCAATTTCAACTTTCATAATTGGTTCTAAGATTACAGCTTGAGCAGCAGCAGATCTACAACCTTGTTTGAATCCCATTGAAGCAGCTAATTTAAACGCCATTTCAGATGAATCCACATCATGGTAAGAACCATCATATAAATCTACAGAAATATTAACTAATGGATAACCAGCTAAGATTCCACCAGCCATAGCTTCTTGACAACCTTTTTCAACAGCAGGTACATATTCTTTTGGAACTGTTCCACCCTTAATAGAGTTTGTAAATATAAAGTTTTCTTCACTATTATCAGGTAATGGAGAAATAGTTAAATATACGTGACCGTATTGACCTTTTCCACCTGATTGTTTAGCGTATTTATATTCTTGTTTAACAGAATTTTTAATTGTTTCTCTGTATGCAACTTGAGGAGCACCAACTTCAGCATCAACTTTAAATTCTCTTTTCATTCTATCTACAAGAATTTCAAGGTGTAATTCACCCATTCCTGAAATAATAGTTTGACCAGATTCTTCATCAGTATTTACTCTAAATGATGGATCTTCTTCAGCTAATTTTGCTAATGCAATACCCATTTTTTCTTGGTCAGCTTTAGTTTTTGGTTCAACTGCAACAGAAATAACAGGTTCAGGGAATTCCATTCTTTCTAAAATAACAGGATCTTTCTCAGATGCTAAAGTATCACCAGTAATAGTAAACTTTAATCCAACAACAGCACCGATTTCTCCAGCATAAAGCTCTTTGATCTCTTCTCTATTGTTAGCATGCATTTTAAGTAATCTTCCGATTCTTTCTTTTTTCATTTTTGTTGAGTTATATACATAAGTTCCAGATTCTAAAACTCCTCTATATACTCTTGCAAATGTTAACTGTCCAACGAATGGGTCAGTCATAATTTTAAATGCTAAGGCTGCAACTTCACCAACTTCAGTTGAAGGAACGATAACAGCTTCACCATCTTGAGTTTCACCTTTAATATCAGCAACTTCAGTAGGAGCTGGTAAATACATTGCAACTGCATCTAATAATGGTTGTACACCTTTATTTTTAAAAGAAGTTCCACATACCATTGGAGTAATTTCCATTGCTAATGTTCTTTTCTTTAATCCAGTAACAATTTCTTCATTAGTTAATTCAATACCTTCTAGATATTTTTCCATTAATTCTTCAGAAGACTCAGCTGCTGCTTCAATCATTTTTTCTCTGTATTCATTTGCTTGGTCTAATAAATTTGCAGGTACTTCTTCAATAGAATACATATCACCTACAGCTGCATCAAGTGCATATGTATAAGCTTTCATTTCTACTAAATCTATCATACCTCTAAAGTTTTCTTCTGCACCAATTGGAATTTGAATTGGAACTGGGTTAGCTTTTAATCTTTCTCCAACTTGTTTTTCAACATTAAAGAAATTTGCTCCTGTTCTATCCATTTTATTTACATAAATAATTCTAGGTACACCGTATTTATTTGCTTGTCTCCAAACAGTTTCAGATTGTGGTTGAACCCCACCTACTGAACAAAATACTGCAACAGCTCCATCAAGAACTCTCATAGATCTTTCAACTTCAATAGTAAAGTCAACGTGTCCTGGAGTATCAATGATATTTACTTGTAATTGCTCTTTACTCTTAGGGTGAGTCCAAAAACAAGTTGTAGCGGCAGAAGTAATTGTAATACCTCTTTCTTGCTCTTGCTCCATCCAGTCCATTGTTGCAGCACCTTCGTGAACTTCACCAATTTTATGAGATACCCCTGTGTAGAATAAAATTCTTTCAGTAGTTGTTGTTTTTCCTGCATCAATATGTGCAGCAATACCAATATTTCTAACTCTGTCAAGCGGTATTTTTCTAGCCATTTATAATTCCTACCATCTGTAGTGTGCAAATGCTTTGTTAGCCTCTGCCATTCTATGCATATCTTCTTTCTTCTTGAAAGATGAGCCTCTTTCGTTAGCAGCTTCGAATAACTCATTAGCTAATCTTTCTACCATAGTTCTTTCATTTCTTTTTCTAGCATATTCAACAATCCATCTTAATGCTAAAGTTTGTCTTCTTACAGCTCTAACTTCAACAGGAACTTGGTATGTAGCTCCACCAACTCTTCTAGATCTAACTTCTAAAAGTGGTTTAACATTTTCAATTGCTTTTTCAAATAAATCAATACCTTTATCTTCACCTCTTGCATCAAGGTTAGCTATAGCACCGTACATAATTTTTTCTGCAGTTGATTTTTTACCATCTTGCATAACTGTATTAACAAATTTTGTGATCACTTTACTATTGTAGATAGGATCAGCCATTATTTCTCTAACTGGAGCTTTTCTTCTTCTCATTTTCTATCCTTCTACTTTTTCTTAGCTTTTGCTTTTTTTGTACCATATTTAGATCTTGCAACAGTTCTATTTGCAACACCAGCAGTATCTAAAGCACCTCTTACGATGTGGTATTTAACCCCAGGTAAATCCTTAACTCTTCCCCCTCTTACTAGAACAATTGAGTGCTCTTGTAAGTTATGACCTTCTCCACCAATGTATGAAATAACTTCATATCCAGATGTTAATCTAACTTTTGCAACTTTTCTTAAAGCCGAGTTAGGTTTCTTTGGTGTTGTAGTATATACTCTTGTACATACTCCTCTTCTTTGTGGACAATTCTCTAAAGCTGGTGATTTAGATTTTTTAATCACCTTTTTTCGCTCATTTCTTACAAGCTGATTGATTGTAGGCATTTCTTTCCTTTATGTAATTGGTTTGAATAAATAAAGCTTTATTCATGCTTCTCGTGCGACTTTAACATTTTAGTTAAAACGATACTCCCATTCTAGGAAACTTATTATTTTGAGTTTTCTAAAAAAGTCACGGATTATACTAAAATAAAACTTAATCACTGTTTATTTAGATTTTTATTAATCTTTTATAAGATCTCATTAACACGTCCAACACTTCCATCTTGTAGTCGAACTTTTATTCCATGGGGATGAACTGCAGAATTTGTCAAGATATTTTTTACGATACCTTGGGTTAATTTACCACTTCTTTGATCTTCCTTTAAAACAATGTTTACTTTTAGACCTTGTTTTATATTAAATCTTTTTTTAGGATCCATTAATTTTCTACAATTTCATAAGCTAAAATATCTTTTGCAAATTCAATATGATAAAAGAATATTATTTTATAAATCATTGAAACTTTTGTCTTTTTTTCAACTGATGTATCTAGTATAGAAAATGCAAAACCTCTTAATTCTTCATTCTTTTTAGGTGTAACACGAATAGTAATTGGTTTTAATGTTCTCATCATGTTCATAGTTTCTTTATAATCTTTTGATTCTAAACCATTTAACATATCCCCTTCTCTTTCTTCTTTTCTCATTGCAGAAAATAGTTGAGTTAAACTCTCTTTAAATATTTGTTTATTCCAATTTAATTTCGCTTTTGAAAAATGAAATACACAACTTTTATTTAATAATGCATGTGGTTGTTCTTTTTTAATATCTTCAATCATTTGAAGAAATACATTAGCACCACCAATATCTGTTGCTAACTGTGTTACTTCTTCATGTAATTCTTTTTTTGTTTTTAAATCTAAATCATTAAAATTCATAGGTCTCCAATTATTTTACTTTTTCATAGTATAGCCAAATTATCATCTATATGATGATTTTGAACTTTTAATATTCACATTGAAAAATCCATTATTTGCCAAAAATATATTGATTTCTTGATTAATAAACTTATTTTTTGGTCCTTTTATTATTTCTAAAATTGGAGGATTATCTTCATTAAAATAATCAAATTTTAATTCAAAATAAGGAATTAGATTTCCGCAAACAGCACGAAACATCATAGTTGATATATTATTTTTAAAAATAAATTTTTTTGTTCGTACATCTTCAATAATAATTGGATTATGAATTAATCTAACTTCTTGTTCTTCCATAAAAAGTTCATTTTTAGATTTTGCAGATAAATTATTAATTTCATTAATTATATCTTCACAATAAAGTTGGAACTCTTTTGATTCAAAATCACTTTTTTCATCTAATAAGAGTAATGGTTTTAATATCTTTTCTATTTCTATTTCTTGTTTATTTTCATCATATAAAACTTCTGAGGTTTTAATTAAATCATTTTCTTTAAAATATTTCGCATTAAATCCAATCGCAACACCATAACCATCATCAGCATATGCTCTCCATTGACTTAATAAATCTTCTCCTTTAGAAAAAGATGCAATATATACAGTTGGTTGTTGATTTTCAAAAAACTTTATGAAATAATTAAATTTCTCATAATTATCTTTGTTGGTATATTCTTTTATCTTCTTTAAAACCTTTTCTTTTATCCAATGTATCTCTTTGTAATCATT
>JAGOIF010000177.1 GCA_017995775.1 Aliarcobacter sp. | reverse complement strand
CTACAAAAAATGGAGAGATTTTAATAAAACTTTTTAATCAAGAGACACCAAATACAGTTGCAAATTTTGTAACTTTGGCAAATGATGGGTTTTATGATGGATTAAATTTTCATAGAGTAATAGCTGGATTTATGGCACAAGGTGGTTGTCCACAAAAAAGTGGAATGGGTGGACCAGATTGGGCTATAAAGTGCGAAGTAGATACACCTAAACAACAACATAAAAGAGGGAGCTTATCTATGGCTCATGCAGGACGAGATACAGGTGGAAGTCAATTTTTTATCTGCTTTGTACCTTGCCCACATTTAGATGGAAACCACACTGTTTTTGGTGAAATTGAAGTAATTCAAAACAATAGTTTTAAAACTTTAGATGCTATAAAACAAGGTGATGAGATAATCAAAATAGAGATTTTAGAAGCTATCTAAATTTAAAAATCTACAAAAATAAAATTTTGGGCAAAAATAGATTTGCCCAGAACTTACTTTAAAAAAATTCTTTCAAAAATAAAAAATATATTTAAGACTTGATTTATGAAAAGAGAAAATAAGTATAGTTATAGTATGATTTTCATTATCATTTTTATAAAAAGGAAAAAGTTTGAAAGGTAAAATTTTAATTTCAAGTTTGGTATCTATTTTGGTACTACAAAATCTAAGTGCAGATACAAATTTAGATGAGCTAAAAATAACAACAGCAACTAAAACGGAAAAGAGTATAGATGGAGTAAATGCGACAGTTATCGTAATTACTCAAGATGATATTGAGAAAATGGGTGCAGAATCTTTAAAAGATGTTATTAGTAAAACTGCTGGTTTAAATGTACAATATGGAACATTTCCAAGTGCTAGTGCAAAATCTAAATCATCTGTTTCAATTCGTGGAATGGGAGCTGCTGGGACTTTGTTTTTGCTTGATGGTAGAAGACTTGCAGGAGAGGTTAAAAATCCTTATGATTTAGATAGAATTCCTGCTAGTACAATTGAAAGAATAGAAGTTGTAAAAGGTCCTATGTCTTCTCTTTATGGAGCTGATGCAACAGGAGGAGTAATAAATATAATTACAAAAAAACCAACTAATACTCCCCAAATTGACTTAAATGTTCGATATGGACAAAATAAAGACGGTGATGCTAAAAACAAAAATGCTTCATTTTCTATTTTAGGAAAAGCTAATAAATTGGGTTACTCAATTTATGCAAATCAAACAAATACAACTCCATATACTCAAAAAGAAACAGGTAATGTTGGAATTGGACCAAAAAAAATAAAACCTAGCACACCAGCTGGTGCTTTGCCTAACAATGTTCCACCAGCTTTAAAGCAACTTCAAGATACATATACTCAAGATGTAACATATAGAGAAAAGAGTGAAATTTCAACTGTTGGTGGTAGATTTGACTATGATTTTACAGATAGAACTACTTTAGGTTTTGATTTTAATTACTTTAAAGAAAAAAGAGATGGTTCTTATATAGGGTTTTTCCATCCTGCAAAAGTTGGAGCAAATAGTGTACCAGTATTTGATATTCCTGTAAATTCAGAAGATAAAAATGAGAGATTAGATTTAGGGCTTGATTTTGAAACAGCAATAACTGATGATTTATCTATAAAATTAAGAGCATATAAATCAAAATATGAAAAACGAAATAAAACAACAGCTATTTATTGGCAACAAATGGGATATACAAGTGAAGGGCAATCTTCAAGTAATGGAATGGATGCAGATGTTGATGTTGATAGCTATGAACTTACAACAACTTATGCTTTAAATGAAAGTCATCTTTTTGTAGCAGGTGCAGAGTATAGAGAAGAAAATAGAAAAGCTACTGTTTTTAGTGATGGAGATGGATTTGATAAAAGAGATGTGGATTATAAATCTATATACTTACAAGATGAGTGGCAAATTACAGATAGTTTAAGTGCTATTTTAGGTGCTAGATATGATGATATTTCAAATGCGGATAGTAAAGCTACATTTAAAGTAGGAGTTTCAAATAAATTCTCAGATTTACTAAATGCAAGAGCTTTGTTTGCTCAAGGATATAGAGCACCTGATTTAAGAGAGTTATATATAAATAAACAAACTCCAAATGGACCAAATAAAGGTTCTATTGTGATGGGATATAATCTAAAGCCAGAGTTTTCAAATACTTATGAAATCGGACTTGGTGGAAGAACTTCTGATTTTTCTTATGATGTTGCACTATTCTTAAATGAGATAGATGATAGGATTTCTGAAAGAAAAATAAATGGAGTTAATACTTTTGTAAATATAGATAAAGCTAAAACTCAAGGTGTGGAACTAAATTTAACTTATGATATTTTGAGTAGTTTATCAACAAATTTGAACTATACTTATTTAGATACAGAAGATAAAACTACTGGAAAAGATTTGGATTTTAACCCTGATAATATAGTAACACTAAGTTTAACTTATTCACCAATTAAAGAGTTAAATATTACACCATCTTTAAGATATATAGGGAAGCAACACTATACAGAGATAGTAGGAGCAAATGAAGTTGATAAGAAAGCAGATGAACAAACTTTGGTAGATTTAAGCTTAGATTATAAGATAAATAAAAATTTTACAATTTATGGTGGAATTAATAATATCTTTGATGAAAAAGTTGATGATGTTTTAGGTTCAGATGTTGGAACATACTATTTTACAGGACTTAGAGCGAAATTTTAGGGTATAAAAATGTATGAATTTATAAAAACTATACACATAATAACTATTGTATTATTTGTAGGAACTGTATTTTTTAGAACTTTTGTTTTATTTAATTTATCAAAAATTTATGAAAAGCAAGAGAGTATGAAAATACAAAAGTTTTTGGGAAGTGAAGCTAGAAAAATAATAAGGATAAATAACTCTATCCTTATTATCTCTGGAGTTTTATTATATGCACTATTTTATATGAATAGTGCCTCTTTGATACTTATAATAAAAGCAATTTTAGGATTACTTTTAGCTTTGGCATTTTTTGGTATTCCAAAGTTTTTAGAAAAAATCAATGCAAAACCAAGGTTTACTATATTTTTCCATTATAGCTATTTTGCACTTTTGATAGTTGTAATAGCTCTTTCTCAATATATTTAAAAAAAGGATTAAAAGAGTTTTCTCTTTTAATCTTTATATCTTTTATAAAAAAATATACATAAAATAGCTCCTAAAAATGCCATAAAAGCACCAACCAAAGCAGGAAATTCAAATCCTAATCCATACATTAAAGGAATACCACCAAATAAGGCTCCTAAAGAGTTTGCTACATTAAAAGCAGCTTGCATAAAGGCAGCTCCTAGCATTTCAGAATTTTTTGCATTTTTTACCATTACCATATTTATTGGAGTTCCAACACTCATAGCAAAAACTCAATAGCATGGTAACCAGTTGAAACATTTGCTTCTCCACCATTTTCGTTAAGTTCTGTTAAAGCTTCAACTGTAATTTTTGTAACATCAACTTCTTTTGATTCTTCACCACCTGGAT
>JAGOIF010000016.1 GCA_017995775.1 Aliarcobacter sp. | reverse complement strand
CACCAAATTTTCTTTGAGCTATTTTATTATCTTTATCTCTATTAAAAGGAACACCAATAGAATCAAGCCAATGAATAGTATCTTTAGCATTTTCGCACATTAGCTTTATATTATCTTTGCTAGCTAGTTTAAAAGATGCCTTATAGGTGTCTTCAATGTGAATATCAACACTATCATCATCTTCATATAAAACTGCATTTATTCCACCTTGTGCTTGTACACTTTGAGAATGAGTTGGATATGTCTTTGAAACAACTAAAACTTTAGAATTTGATTCTGATGCATTTAATGCAGCAGTTAGTCCAGCTATTCCTGAACCAATTATAAGAACATCAATCATTTTAATTAATCCCAAAATTCTTTTAATTGTTCATTCTTCTCTTCTTTTACTTTTTCAGAGTCAAATGAAAAATCAAGTTTTTCTATTTCTTTAAGTGCATTTTGATATTCAAGCTTGTCTATCTTCTCTTCGGTTTCTATTTTTAATGGAACTTTTTTTTGAATTTCTTTATCTTCTTTTTTGATTATAGGCATACCAGCATTTTCTTTTAATTCTAAATATTCACCTATAATTCGTTCATATTCATTAAAATCTAAAAGAATAATATTTGGTTTCCCATCTCTTAGAATAATAGCTTTTTCAATCTCATTTTTATTTAGTTTGTCGAATATGTATTTATTCTTTCTTACTAATTCAGTTGAGGAAAACATTTCATTTGATGTATACTGTAACAAGCCCATAATAACGCCTTTATGTAATATAGTATGTATTATAACACAAATTAAAACTATATTATTTTTATGAGAGAGAAAAAAGATTTTATTTTTGAGTAATTTTCTTAATTAAAACACATATTATAATATGTAATATAATATGTGTTTATTTAAATAAAATAAGAGTAAATAAATTGATCTTATTTTGAGAAAATTTCTTCAGCCCACTCAGTAATAGGACCTCTTAGAACTTTTTGTAATTTAATCGCGTATGTATTTACAAGATTATTTTCGTTTTTAGTTGATTTTAGAAGAGTTGTTAATGCATTTGTATATTTATTTACATAAAAATTGTCTATTTGTTTGTTGGAACCCAGTACAACAACCTTACATGAACTATCAATTCTTGATAAAACCATCTGCATAGTTTTGTTTGACATATTTTGTGCTTCATCAATTATGATAAAAGAGTTAGATAGTGTTCTTCCACGCATTTCCCCTACCCACATAGTCTCAATTCCATAATTACTAATCATCTGTTCGATTCTTGATGTTACTTCATTGTCGTCCAATTGTGGCACTATTACGTCCCCTGCTTTTCTTCCTCTTTTTCTTTTGTGTTCACTTCTTATAATATAATCTAAACTATCCATTAATGGATGATTATATATTCTAAACTTCTCTTCAAGTCCCGGAAGATAACCAACATCTTCACCTTTATCAAGTGATTCAATTGAGTTTCTAATATAGATAATCTTTAGAAAGTGTTTTTGACGTACAAGTTTTAATGCTCCACTTAATGCAAGTAGAGTTTTTCCAGAACCTGCTTTAGCTTCTACAATTAAAACATTATAGAAAAGATGTAAAATTGCATCGGAAAAAAATAGTTGTTCCTTGTTTAAAGGAGTAATTATTTGATCTCGTATTTCTACTTCATCTAATAATCGTATTCTTTTATTTTGTATATTTGCCAAAACAACTTGATCAGATGACTTTACTTTAAAGCAATATGAGTAGTTGTAAGGCATATAATCTTTATCAAACTTGATAATCTCTTGATTATCTAAAGAGCCTAAATCACTGAACTTAATCTCAATTTCTTTAATAAATTCGAAATCAAACTTGTCTTTATCTTTACCTAATAATGAGTCGGTTTTTATATCAAGGGATACTGCTCTTGTTCGTGCCATGATATCCAAAGATAGAAATTCAACTTCATTTTTATAATAAGTGTTTGCAAAGCTTGCTATTTCTAAAATCTTTCTATCGTTGATTATATTTGCAGATACATTTTTTATATTTATTAAATACTCTTCTTTTGAAATAATATCTATAATTGTATTTTTATCATTTTGTATTTTTAATCTTATTATTTTATTCAAACCATCTTTTTTTGAATGAACAATAATAGAGTTTTCAAGAATTCTAGCAAACTCTCTTGCTTGAAAGTTAATCTCATCAAAACCGCTTTTCTTTATATCTATCTCATCTAAAACAGTTTCTGGAAGAATGATTAAGTTCTTCCCTTCTTGTGATAGTTTATAGATATTTGTTGCATCTTCAAGAAGAATATTTGTATCAAGTACATAGTATTTATGAAAATTCATTTTAACTCTTTTGGCATCTTTGGTTTTTGTTTAAATACTTTATATACTAAAAATATTCCAAATAGTATTGTAAGAACTGTAAATAGAATTGAGAAAGTTTTTGTGATTACATATCCCACAATTAATAAAGATAAAATTGTTGGTACTTCATTATAAGCTCTGAAGAAATTACCACTATTTGTATAAATCCCCTGCTTTAGTTGATTCATATAATATCCAAGTGAATAAGTATAAGCAATCAATAAAACTAAAACAAAAAGTTTTGCATACATCCAATCTGTTAATAAATATGGATTTAAAAATATCATAGCAGCACCACTTAAAACAGTTGCCCACATAGCTGGAATTCCTATGTATTTATACATCTTATATTCTTGAATTTCTACAACTTCTACAAATTGAGCTTTTTTTTGATGTTCAGTATGATAAACATAAAGTCTTGGTTGATAAAACAACATAGCCATCCATGACATCATTGCCATGATATGAAAAGTAAGTATCCAAGTGTAATATTCCATTTTAATCCTTCTTTATTTTTTATCTTTAATTTTAACTAACCAATCATTTAAACTTTTTTCAAATCCAATATTAGAATTCTCATATAGATTAAGATTTTCTTTTAAATACTCTTGTTCAACATATCCACCATAATTGTGGGGGTATAAATAGCCTATATGCTCTGAATCAAGATGTTTTGGAATATCTAGTATCTTACCTGCTTTTATCTCTTCAAGGGCTTTATTTATAGCTTTATATGCACTGTTTGATTTAGGACTTGATGCTAAGTAGATTGCACACTGTGAAAGGATTATTCTTGATTCTGGATAACCTATTTTATTACAAGCCATCATTGTGTTAACTGCAAGATTTAAAGCATTTGGATTTGCATTTCCTATATCTTCACTTGCAAATATTACAAGTCTTCTTGTAATAAAATCAACACTTTCTCCACCATTTATAAGTCTAGCCATATAATAAAGTGCTGCATCAACGTCTGATCCTCGTAAAGACTTTATCATTGCACTTGCTAAATCATAGTGTGTATCTGATGATGAAACGCCATCCCCTATTACATTTTCTCTTAACTCTTTTAATAAAGATAAATCAATTGTTTTTGATGCTTTATACGCAAAGTTTAAAAGTGTAAGCATAGCTCTTGCATCACCCGAACTTGATGTGATTAAATATTCTAAAGCTTCATCATCTATTTGTATTTCGATACCTTTTAAAGCAATTGATAATATTTTTATCATCTCTTCTTTTGTAAAAGCTTTAAATTCATATAAAAATGATCGTGATCTAATTGCTGATGTTAGTGTAAAAAAAGGATTCTCAGTACTTGCTCCTATGATTATTGCATCATAGTTTTCCATAACTGGAAGAAGAACTTCTTGTTGATTTTTTGAAAGACGATGAACTTCATCTATAAAAACTAAAGGCTTGATTAAAGAATTTTTGTATTTATCAAATACCTTACGCAAATCTTCTATTTTTATACTGGTTGCATTAAAATAAAAATAGTCTGTATTTATCTCTCGTGCAATAATTTTTGCTAATGTAGTTTTACCAGTTCCTGGTTTTCCATAAAAAAATAAGTGTGGGATGTCTTTTTGTTTGATTAGTTTATAAAGTGCTTTATCTTTAGCAATTATATGAGATTGACCAACAAATGTTTCTAAACTTGTTGGTCTTAGTTTATTAGATAGATCTATCATCTTCGTTCATAAAGATTCTTAGATTTTTATATTCTTCTTTAGTTAAAAATCTAGTTTTACCTGTTGGTAAATTATTTAAAGATATTCCACCATACTCTAATCTTTTTAAGTCAAGAACATCAAGTGCAAAGTGTGCAAAGAATCTTCTTAATTCTCTATTTTTACCTTCACTAATTACTACTTTAATTTTTGAGAATTTTTCACTATTTGTTAAAATATCATATGCTAAAAAAGGTGCAAAATTCATTGATTTTATTTTACTTGTTTTAAATGCTCCAGATGTTGCATCTTCAATTTCAATACCATGTTGCATTGCATCTTCAACTGCTTTTGTAATAACACCGTTTACTTTAATCTTATAAACTCTTTCTAAATCGGAGTGCATTAAACTATCAACTATTTTAACACTATCTGATAAAAGTAATAATCCTTCACTTGCATAGTCAAGTCTTCCAACACTTAAAAAGTGTTTATATTTATGATCAAGTGAATCATAAATAGTTTTTCTGCCTTGAGGATCCTTTTTAGAAACAATTTCACCTTTTGGTTTGTTGTATACAATTACAGTGCTTATTTTATTTTTATCTTCTTTAATAGTTTTTTTACCAATTTGTACTTCATCACTATTTGAAACTTTTGTTGCAAGATTTGTTACAACTTTTCCATTTAGTTTTACTTTACCCTCTTCTATTAGCTTATCAGCTTCTCTTCTTGAGTAGTTACTATTGTGAGATAAAAATTTATTTAATCTTACTAATTCTTCTTGTGTTTCTTCTATTTTCTTTTTCATTTTATACCAGCTTCTATTAAATCATGAATATGTAATACACCAATTAACTTATCATTCTCATCGGTAACAATTAATAGTTGTATTCTATAATCTTCTATTATTTGCAGTGCATCACTTGCTAAAAGCTCTTTATTTTTTAATCTTTTAGGATTAATTGTAGCGATTTCTTCTACCTTGCAATCCATTGAAAAATTATCATTCATTAAAGCTCGTCTTAAATCCCCATCACTTAAAAGTGCAATTACTTTTTCATTTTCATCTAAAATTATTACACTTCCAAGTCGTCCTTCACTCATTACTAAAATGGCATCTTTCAGTTTTGTTTCACGTGAAACTACTGGAAGATTATCCTTTCTAAGTAAATCATCAACTTTAACAAAAAGTTTTTTCCCTAAACTTCCACCTGGATGAAAAGATGCAAAATCCTCTTTCTTAAAGTCTCTTTTTTTCATTAGACAAACAGCTAAACAATCACCCATCGCCATTGTTAATGTAGTAGATGACATAGGAGCCACATCAAGGGGACAACCTTCTTTTTCTACATTTATATTTATAAAAACATCTGAATATTTTGCAAGTGTAGATTTTTCATTTCTTGCCATTGCAATTAACGGAATATTTAATCTCTTTAAGTGAGGAAGAATTTGAATTAATTCATCACTCTCTCCACTATAAGAAATCCCAAGAACAATATCTTCTTTTCCAATCATTCCTAAATCACCATGCATGGCTTCAGTAGGATGAAGAAAAAAAGAGCTTGTCCCTGTACTTGCAAGTGTTGCTGCAATTTTTGCACCAACAAGTCCTGATTTTCCAACACCTGTTACAATAAGTTTTCCTTTTGAACTCATAATTAAATCAATAGCTTTTTCAATATCGAAAGAGACACTATTAGCAGCTTTTTCAAGCTCTTTTGCTTCTGTTAATAAAACATCTTTAATTATTTGCTTAAAATTCATTTGTATACCTTATTGAACAAATATTGTTGGAACGATCATTGGATATTTTTTATATTTTCTTGTACAATGTTTTCTTACAACTTTTCTTAATTCATCTTCTAAAATTCTTGTATTTTTTAAGATTCCAGGTTTAATGTTTTCTAAGAAAATTGTTAATAAATCTTCAATTTCTTTTGAGAAGAATTTATCTTGTTTATCAGAAACTAATCCAAATGATGTAACTTTTGGTTTTTGAGCCATAGTTCTATCACTTTCATTGATTTGAGCAACAATCATAACAACACCTTCATTAGCCATTGTTTGTCTATCTAAAATAATATCATCTGCAATTTTATGATTTAATTGATTATCAATATAAACTTTTCCTGTTTTAACAGTTTTTACTTTTTTAAGATATTTAGGACTTACTTCAATTTGCTCACCATCACTCATAATGTAAACATTTCGCTCTAATACACCACAATCAATTCCCGTTTGACCATGTTTTAAAGCATGATTATACTCACCATGAACTGGTAAAAAGAATTTAGGTTTTACAAGTCTAAGCATTAATTTTTGCTCTTCTTGTGCTGCGTGACCTGATACGTGAATATCTGGATAATCTTGGTATGCAACTTTTGCACCAGCTTTTAAAAGATGGTTTATAATTCCAGAAACACTTCCTTCATTTCCAGGAATTGCTTTTGCTGAAAGTACAATTTGATCATCAGGTTTTATTTTAATATGTCTATGTTCATGAATTGCCATTCTATAAAGTGCAGACATTGATTCACCTTGACTTCCTGTTGTTACAATTAAAATTTCTTTATCATTGTATTTATTTACTTCATGTGCATCAATAAATTGATCTTTTGGAAATTTAACATAACCTAAATTCATTGCAAGTTCAAGGTTTTTTTCCATTGATCTTCCAATAACACAGATTTTTCTATTATGAAAAAGTGCTTTTTCAATAGCTTGAGAAACTCTATGAATATTAGATGAGAAAGTAGACATAATAACTCTACCTTTTGCATTTTGGAAAATTCTATCAAAAGTTGGTCCAACTGTTTTTTCTGTTCTTGTAAATCCAGGAGAATGTGAGTTAGTTGAATCCGATGTTAAAACTAAAACACCCTCTTCTCCATAATGTGCAATTCTATGTAAATCTGTTGGGAATCCATCAATTGGAGTATGATCTATTTTAAAATCTCCCGTATGAATCATAGTACCAGCTGCAGTTTTCACAGCAATACATGATGAATCAATAATAGAGTGAGTAACGTGCATCCACTCAACTTCAAACTCATTTCCAATTTTAATAGGAGTTCTTTTTTGAATAGCTCTAAATAAAGATCTATGTTCTCTCATTTTATGTTCATCAAATTTTGAACCAATCATTTCTAATGGTAATGATGTTCCATAAACAGGAAATTGCATCTCTTTAAATAAGTATGGCATTGCACCAATATGATCTTCGTGTCCGTGAGTAATAACAATACCAACGATTTTATCTTTGATTTCTCTAAGATAAGTGAAATCTGGGATTAAAATATCAACACCGTGCATATTTTCATCAGGGAAACTCATTCCAACGTCAACAACAATTGCTTCGTTTTCAGTTTCAATAACCATCATATTTCCACCAATTTCTCCTAATCCACCAAGTGGTGTGATTCTAAGTTTGGCATTTGTATTTAAATTTAATTTATAATGAGGATTTAATCTATCCCTATGAATTTTTTCATTTACTAAATAAGCTTTTTTAAGATCAGTTATCCAACCTTCACCTTTTGCTTGATTAACGATATTTTCTCTAGGAACTTTTGGTTTAGGTTTTCTTTTTTTTAAAGGAGGCTTTTTTGTTTCGTCTAATTGAGTATTTTCATTATCAATGTTTTGAACATTATTATTCTCTTGATGAGTATTATTTTGTTCAATAGTTTGGTCATTAGATTGAACTATTTCTGTACTAACAACAACTTGTTCTTCTTTATTTATTTCTTCCATGTATTACCCTTGTATGCATTTGGCTATACAAAGATGAACTTACTTCATGAGGTCTTACATTGTCATTAATGTTCAATTCTTTATAAAGTTCAGATATGTTTTCTTTTGAAAGTACTGATGTTAAATTTTTAGAAAGTTTTTTTCTCGGTTGCACAAAGCATGCCTTTAAAAACTTGTTAAAATTTCTATCTAAACTTTTATTCATATCTTTTTTTATATAAAGAATGGAAGATATTATCTTTGGAGGTGGATCAAAGGATTCAGGAGGAACGTCAAAAAGTATTCTAGAATCAACACTCATTGATTCTGTAATGATACTTAATGATGAATAATCTTTATCAGTAACTTTCGCAGTAAATTTTTCTGCTACCTCTTTTTGAACCATTACTATGATGTGTTCACAATTTCTATCTTCAAATGCTCTTAATACAATGTTTGTTGCAATATAGTATGGTAAATTTGCTATCAAGTCATATTTACCATCGTGTAGAGTTTCTTGCTTTTCCCAAGCTACTAAGACGTCAGTGTGGATCAGTTTTAGTTTTCCCTCTTCTATTTGTATTGCAAACTTAGACTTTAAAATACTGATTAAATCAGTATCAACTTCATAAGCAGTTAAATCTTTGTACTTGACTAAATTTTTGGTCAAATCACCTAATCCAGGCCCGATTTCCACGATGTAGTTATTGTTAAGGGGCATCGATTGGATGATTCTATCCAAAATAGCTGTATCTTTTAAAAAGTTTTGTCCGTATTGTTTTTTTGCTTTTACTTTTTCCATAATTGCAAAGAGTATATCTGTATTTAACTTACAATTAGATAATATAAGATTACTTATTACGAAGGATTTTAATTGAGTAGTTTTGCAAAAAGAATAATACCTTGCTTAGATGTTAACAATGGAAGAGTTGTAAAAGGTGTAAACTTTGTTGGTTTAAGAGATGCAGGTGATCCTGTAGAAGTAGCAAAAAGATATAATGCAGAAGGTGCTGATGAGATTACTTTCTTAGATATTACAGCAAGCCATGAAAATAGAGGAACAATAGTTGATATTGTTGAAAAAGTAGCAAAAGAGGTTTTCATTCCTTTAACTGTTGGCGGAGGAATTAGAACTTTAGAAGATATTTATGCTTTATTAAATGTAGGTTGTGACAAGGTTTCTATAAATTCTTCAGCTGTTAGTAATCCAGGTTTTATAAATGAAAGTTCAAAAAGATTTGGTTCTCAATGTATCGTTGTAGCAATTGATGTAAAAAGAGTTGCTGATGGTTCTTATCATGTTTTTGTAAAAGGTGGACGTGAAGATACAGGTCTTGATGCACTTGCATGGGCAAAAGAAGTGACAGATAGAGGGGCAGGTGAAATACTTTTAACTTCAATGGACACAGATGGTGCAAAAACAGGGTTTGAGCTTAATATTACAAAACAAATCTCAGATCTTGTAGGTATTCCAGTAATTGCAAGTGGTGGAGCTGGAACTATGGAACATATAAAAGAGGCTTTTGAATGTGGTGCAAGTGCAGCATTAGCCGCTTCAATATTTCACTTTAAAGAAATAGATATTATGGATTTAAAAAGATATTTAAGATCAAATAATATACCAGTAAGGATATAAAAATTGAAAAATAAAATAATACTGGCTTTATTATTGCCTGTTTTATCGTTTTCTTATGAATTAGATTTTAATAAAAGTTTCTCAAAAGTTGTAAATCCTGATTTATTAGCTACAAATGTAGATATTAATATTGAAAAAAAAGATGAAACAAAAGTAAATGCTGAGATTGAAAAATTTAATGACTTTATTAAAAAAACTACAAATGTAATAATAAAAAATGGAAGCTACACAATAAGCCCAAAATATAATTATTCTAATAACAAACAAGAGTTTGTAGGATATGTAGGAAGTTTAAGATATACAGCTGAATCAAAAGATGCAAAACAGATAAACACTTTTATGGATGAATTAATTTCAATAAAAGAAAAAATTAAATCAGATGATGTAAAATTAAACCTTTCAAATCTTTCTTGGAGAATTAGTGAAGATTTACAAAACAAAAGTTTTGATGATTTAAGACTTGAGTCAATTATGTGGATAGAATCTTATTCAAATACTTTATCAGCAAAACTTTCAAAAAAATGTGAAGTAAAGAAAATCAATATAAATGAATATAATGGTGGAAACATCGTTTATGCAAGAAGTGAAATGGCATTATCAAGTATGTCAAAAGTGGCTGCTGATGTGGCACCTGTAAATAGTGAACAAAATATCACAGTAAATCCTACATTTTTATTGGAATGTAAATGATTATTTGCGCAGGAAGAAATGAAACTTTTGCATTTGCACATCCTATTGGAGTTGGTTTAATAGAATCTGCTATTAATCTTACAAGAATGTGTTTATTTGATAAACCTGACTTTTTACTTTTTGTAGGAAGTGCTGGCTCTTATGGTGAGCATCAAATATTTGATATTGTTGAATCAAAAAGAGCTTCAAATATTGAGCTTGGATTTTTAATACAAAGTGCATATACTCCCCTTGACAATGTACTTGAATCTGAAAATAAATTTGCAAGAAATGATACTATTGTAAACTCTTCAAACTATATATCAACAAATGAAGAATTATGTAAAGAGTTTAAAGAGTATGGAGTTGGAATCGAAAATATGGAATTTTTCTCAATTTTAAGTGTTGCAAAAGAGTTTGAAATACCAGTTGCTGGAATATTCGTAATAACAAACTATACAAATGAAAATGCCCATGAAGATTTTATGAAAAATCATGAAGAAGCTATGGAAAAACTAACAAAATATTTACTAGAAAAGAATATAATAAAATAAATTAAAAAAGATATTGGACAAATAATAATGGCAAAAGAAGGACTACCATCTATATATGATTTCACATTAGATGAATTAAAAGAAAAATTAAAACCATCATTTAGAGCAAAACAAGTTTATAATTGGCTTTATAAAAAGTATGCAAACTCTTATGATGATATGAAAAATATACCAAAAGAGTTAAAAGAAGATTTAGAAGCAAACTATCCAATTGATGTAATGCAAATCATTAAAAAAGAGCAAAGTAGTGATGGAAGTATAAAATATCTTTTTAAATTAAGAGACAATTTAACTGTTGAAGCTGTTTTACTTTTAATGAAAGAAAAGAAAAAAGATGAAGATGGAAATATTGTAAGAAGTGAAAAATACACAGTTTGTGTTTCATCTCAAGTTGGATGTAAAGTTGGATGTAGTTTTTGTTTAACAGCAAAAGGTGGATTTGTACGAAATCTTACAGTTGGAGAATATATAGCTCAAATTGTAAATATCAAAAGAGATAATGATATTGCTGAAAATAAAGCTCTAAATATCGTTTATATGGGAATGGGTGAACCTTTAGATAACTTTGATAACTTTGTAAAAGCTGTTGAGATTTTCTCTGAACTTGATGGTTTAGCAATTAGTAAAAGAAGACAAACAGTTTCAACTTCAGGAATTGCAAGTAAAATCAAAAAGCTAGGTGAAAAAGATTTAGGAATACAATTAGCTATTTCTCTTCATGCTGTTGATGATGAGCTTAGAAGTGAGCTTATTCCTATGAATAAAGCTTATAATATTGCAACAATTATTGAAGCTGTTAAAGCCTTTCCTGTTGATACTAGAAAAAAAGTTATGTTTGAATATCTTGTAATTAAAAATAAAAATGATTCACTAGAAGCTGCTAAAAAACTTGTGAGTTTATTAAATGGAATACAAGCAAAAGTAAATCTTATTTATTTTAATCCATATCCAGGAACAACATATGAAAGACCTACTGTTGAAGGAATGTTACAGTTCAAAGACTTTTTAAATCAAAAAGGTGTTATTTGTACTATTCGTGAATCAAAAGGTTTAGATATTAGTGCGGCATGTGGACAATTAAAAGAAAAGGTTGCAAATGGGGATTCTTGAGATATCACTACTTGTTTTTATAGCAGTAGTAGCAGTTGTAACAGGCGTAGGATTTTATATACAAAATAAAAAAGAAGAGGAGAAATAATTTAATGGCAATTACAAGATTTGCACCAAGTCCAACAGGATATTTACATATTGGTGGGCTAAGAACATCACTTTACAACTATTTATGGGCTAGAAAAACAAATGGTGAATTTAGATTAAGAATTGAAGATACAGACACAGCAAGAAATAATGAAGAAGCTATGAAAGCAATCATTAGTGCATTTGAATGGGTTGGGTTAAATTATGATGGTGAAGTATTTTATCAATCAAAAAGAACAGATATTTATAAAGTTTATATTGATAAGCTTTTAGAAAATGGGAATGCATATAAATGTTATATGAGTAGAGATGAACTGGATAGCTTAAGAGCTTCTCAAGAAGCCGCAAAACAAAATCCAAGATATGATGGAACATGGCGACCAGAAGCTGGAAAAACATTACCAGAAGTTCCAGCAGGTGTTGACCCAGTTATTAGAATAAAAGCACCAACTAGTGGAACAATAGAGTTCGAAGATGGCGTAAAAGGTTCTATGAAATTTGATGCAAATCAGGTTGATGATTTTGTAATTGCAAGAAGTAATGGAATGCCTACATATAACTTTGTTGTGGCTATTGATGATGCTTTAATGGGAATGACAGATGTAATAAGAGGTGATGACCACCTTTCAAATACACCAAAACAAATCGTTGTTTATAATGCTTTAGGATTTAAAGTTCCAAAATTCTATCATGTACCAATGATTAACAATCCAGAAGGTAAAAAACTATCTAAAAGAGATGGTGCTATGGATGTTATGGATTACAAAAATCAAGGATATTTACCAGAAGCACTTCTTAACTTTTTAGTAAGACTTGGATGGTCAAATGGTGACCAAGAAATCTTCTCAATGAAAGAGATGTTAGAACTATTTGATCCATCAAATATAAATAAATCTGCATCTGCATATAATGCTGAAAAATTATTATGGCTAAATAGTGAATATATAAAATCTGTATCAAATGATAGATTAATAGAAGAATTAAAATTCTTTGATTTAGATTTATCAAATAATCCTAAAAAAACAGAACTTTTAGAGTTAGCAAAACAAAGAGCACAAACGATAATAGAACTAAAAAAATCAATTACAGATATTTTAGATAGACCTACAACATATGAAGAAAGTGGTGTTAAAAAGTTTGTTAAAGAAGATACAAATGCATTTTTAGAAAAATATATTTTATTACTAGAAGCAAACAAAGAAAGCTTGAATAATGTGCAAAATATTGAGGATATTACAAAACCATTTATAAATGAAAATGGCTTAAAATTCCCACAATTATTTCAGCCAATTAGAATAGCATTTACAGGTGGTACACAAGCACCTTCAGTGTATGATATTATCGCTATTTTAGGATTGGAAGAAGCAAGTTATAGACTAAAAAATGCAATGGAAAGAAATTTTAAAAATACTTGATTATTTAATATTAATCAGGCATAATATTGTTACATTTACAAAGGATAGAATAGATGAATATTTATGTAGGAAATTTATCATATAGAACAGAAGATGCTGATTTAAAGCAACTTTTCTCAGAGTTTGGTGCAGTGAAAAGTGCAAAAGTTATCATGGATAGAGAAACAAATAAATCTAAAGGTTTTGGTTTCATTGAAATGGAAACAGCAGAAGCTGGAGCTAAAGCAATTGAAGCTCTAAACGGTAAAGAAAACGAAGGAAGAACTTTAAGAGTTAATGAAGCTCAACCTAGAGAAGAAAAACCAAGAAGACAATTCTAACATTAAGTTAAAGTAGTACTTTTATGTACTACTTTCTTAAACTCTACAAACTTTTAAAAATTAATTTAAAATCTAATTAAAACCAAAACCTCAAAAACCAAATTTTACTAAATAGTTTTATGATACAATCCTTACTAAGGAATTTCAATGAAAATATTATTATTAGAAGATGATTTAATATTAAATGAAATAATACAAGAGCATTTAATAGAAAAAGAACATTCAGTTTTATCAGTTTTTACAGGGGATGATGCCCAAGACGCAATATATTCAAAGACTTTTGATATATTACTTTTGGATGTAAATGTTCCAAATATAAATGGTTTTGAGTTATTAAATCAATTACGAAAAAATGGTATAAAAACACCAGCGATTTTTATTACCTCTGCAAATATGCTAGAGGACATAGAAAAAGGTTTTGAATCTGGTTGTGATGATTATATTAAAAAACCTTTTGAACTAAAAGAGCTTGATTTACGTATTGAAAATATAAAAAGATTACATAATATCTCATCAAATTCAATAATAGAAATATCAAAAAATATATCTTTAGATAAAGGAAATTTAATAATAAATATAAATGAAACAAAAGTTCATATTGCACAAAAAGAGAGTGAAGTTTTGGAATATCTTATTCAAAATAAGAATAAAATAGTTAGTATTGATGAATTAAGTACGAATGTATGGGCATATGAAGAATCTCCAACTGCATCAACTATTAGAACCTATATTAAAAATCTTAGAAAAATAGTTGGAGATGAGTCAATCATAAATATAAGAGGAGTTGGTTATAGATTTAACTGCTAGTGAAAAAAGCACTTTTTTTCGATTTCTTTTTTTATATTTAGGTTCATCTTTTATTTTAGTAATAATGCTTGCTTTTTTTTATTTTCAAAATGAAAAAACTTTATATTATGATTTAACTAAATCAAATATGCAAAATGAAGTATCAAAAATCTCATCAAAAATAATATTTGCACATATGACAAATAATGAATTTGATAAAGATTATTTACTTAAAACAAATGATTATAAAATCTCATTTTATAATGAAAACAAAGAAAAGATATTTGGGAATTTAGATGATGAGATTGATTTTACAAAAACAATAATGGATTATAAAAAGCATTTTATTTTAATTGATTCCTCAACCTTGGGACATTTAGGAGTTTATTATATAGCGATAAAAGAGAATCTTTTTTATGAACAAATTAGTAAATTAAAAATGAATATTGTATTTATATTTTTATTGATTTATTCATTTATAGCAATAATTGGATTTTATTTAGCAAAACTTTTTTTAAAACCAATAAAAGATGAAAGAATAAAATTAAATAACTTTATAAAAGATACAACCCATGAATTAAATACACCAATAAGTGCAATTTTGATGTCAACAGAAACAACAAATCTAAATGAAAAACAAATCCAAAGAATAAGATTAAGTGCAAAAAGAATTTCTGAGATTTATGAAGATTTAACTTACGTTTTTTTGCAAAATAAACAAAATAAAAATACTTTAGAAATAGTAGATTTAAAAAATCTAATAATAGAACAATTAGAATATTTTACTCCCCTTGCGAGTAAAAAAAGTATTGATATAAAACTTCAATTAGAACAATTTGAGTATAAAATAAATAAAGATGATTTTATAAGACTTTTTAATAATCTAATTTCTAATGCTATTAAATATAATAAAATAGCAGGAACAATAGAAATAACTCTTAAAAATAATGAACTAATAATTAAAGATACAGGAATAGGAATCTCAAAAGATAAACTAAAAGATATCTATAAAAGATATTATAGAGCAACCAATGAACAAGGTGGTTTTGGTATAGGACTTAGTATTGTAAATCAAATTTGTAATAACTATAATATAAAAATAGAAGTAAACTCACAATTAAAACAGGGAACGATTTTTACTTTAAAGTTCTAAACTCCACACAATCTGCACACTAAATAACTAAAATTCTCCTATAAAATCAAAGGAGAGAATTCAATGAAAAATATATTTAAAATAATTGTTTTAGTGTGTATTAGTTTAGGTCTTTTAAATGCTGAATCAATAGAGCAAAATGGACAAAAAGATGGTTATGAGATTAAAGTAAGTAGTGAAAAAACTCTAATTGTTGGTAATAATGATATTTTCATTGAATTATCAAAAGATACTAAACAAATAAATGATGCGAAAGTTAAATTTAAAGTATTTATGCCTGAAATGCCAGGAATGCCTTATATGGAATTTGAAGAAAAAGCTACTTTAATTGATGGAAAATATAAAGTAAGTATAAATTTCTCTATGAATGGAACTTGGCAATATCAATTGAAATTTAAAACAAATGATGATGTTGTTCATACTGTTAAAGGTAGCGTGAATTTATAATGAAAAAGGTTTTACTATGCTTAGTTTTTCTTGTTTGTTTATTAAAAGCTGTAACAATAGATGAGCTAGTAAAACATACAAATGAAAATAATTATGATTTAAAAAGTATAGATAAATCCATACAAATTGCAAATTATCAAATTGAATTATCTAAAAAGTGGCAAAATCCAGTTTTATCTCTTGGTGTAAATGATATGTATTTATCATCAAAAAATAATGAAAATATGAAAACTTCTTTTGTTGGAATATCACAAGTTATTTCAACAGCAGGAAAATTGGATATAAAAGAAAAAATTGCGCAAAAAGATAGAAATATACAAAGTTTAAACCTTGAAGATAAAAAGCTTGAATTAGAATCAAAGGTTTATGAATACGCATATAATATTTTGATTTTAGAAAAGAAATATAAATTTTTAGAAGAGTTTGATAAAAATATAAAAAAAACAGAAAAACTTTTTAATTCTTTGTATAAATATGAAAAAGCAAGTCAAAATGATATATTAAATTCTCAAATATCATCAATGCAAATCGAACTTGAAAAACAAAATCTAAAAAATACAATTGATAATTTATATTTGCAATTAGAACAAATAACATATACAAAAATTGATAAAATCCAAGAATCAATTAATATAAATAAGATTGATTTATTAGTAATAAATCAAGACCACCCAAAGTTTAAAACCCTAGAAGAGAGTGCAAATAAATCAAAAAATTTAGCAGAACTTGAAAGTGCAAAAAAAACTCCTGATGTGGAAGTAAGCCTTGGATATTTTCAAAAAGAAGATGATAGTAATTATGTAAACCTAAGTCTTAGTTTTCCTTTGCCTATATACAAAACAGAAGATGCTTCAAGACTACAAGCTAGAATGAATACAAATGAAACCAACGATAAATTAGAACAACTAAAACACAACTTTAAAATACAAAGTGAGATATTAAAAAACACTTTAAATACTTCATATAATAACTATAATTTAATCAAAGAAAAAATAATACCAATCCAAGAAAAAATCCAAAAAAACTTAGAAACATACAATAGCTTTGATAAGGTAAATCCACAAGAAAGCATAAATAATCTAAATGAATTAATCTTATATGAAACAAAATCTTTGGATGAATTACAAAAATATTATGAAGCCTATTCCCAATTAATTTATTTTACAAATAAAGGTATAAAATGATTTATAGAATTTTATTTATAAGCACCCTACTTTTTGGTACTTTTTTAAATGCCCAAATTATCGAAGCAAAACAATTGTTTAATAAAAAAGTGGTAAAAGTAAAAAAAGAAGAAGTAAATATCACAAAAAGTTACTATGGAATTACTAAAATAGATGAAAGCTCTTTAGTTGATATTGTAAGTAGATTTGATGGATATATCACAAAACTTTATGCAAATAAAACATATATGAAAATAAAAAAAGATGCACCTTTATACTCTATTTATTCCCAAGAAATACAAAGTATTCAAGGTGAACTTGAAATAGCAAAAGAGTTTAATAAGAATATTTATAATTCAAGTTTACAAAAACTTGATAATCTTGCAATTACAAAAAAAGAACAAGAAAAAATAAAAAATAGTAAAATAGATTCAAATGGGATTTTAATAACTTCTCCTGTAAATGGGATTTTGATTGAAAAAAATATAAACAACTCAAGTTCTGTAAAAAAAGCAGAAATGTTACTTCAAATAGCTAGTTTAGATAAAATTTGGTTTATAGCATCTATTTATCAAAATGAATTAGCTTATATAAAAAAAGATATGACAGCAAGTATAAATATTGATGGAATAAATAAAAGTATTAATACAAAGATTGATTTTATCTACCCTATTTTTGATGATAAAACAAAAACAGTTGATGTGCGGTTTATTGTAGATAATCAAGATTATGAGCTAGTTCCAAGTATGTTTGGAAAAGTAAATATTGAAGTTTCAAAGGATGTAAAACTAACACTTCCAAAAACAGCAGTTTTAAAAAAGTCTGATAGTTATTATGTTTTTAAACCCTTAGATGATGGAAATTTTGAAGCTCTTAAAATAGATGCAAAAAGAATAACATCGAATAAATATGAAATATTAGGTGGTTTAAATGAAAATGATGAAGTTATAAATAACGCCCTATTTTTACTTGATTCAGATGCACAAACAAATGCACTTTATGAATCAGATAATGAAGAGTGGTAAATTATTATGGTTGAAAGTATAATCTCATATAGTATTAAAAATAGATTTTTAGTATTAATAACAGTTTTTATTCTAAGTTTTGCTTCAATTTGGGCTGTAAAAAATACAAGCCTAGATGCCTTACCTGATTTATCAGCACCTCAAGTAATCTTAGAAGTACAATGGGATGGACAAAGTCCTAAAACCATTGAAGAACAAATCTCATACCCTTTGATTTCAAATCTGATGAGTTTAGCAAATATTTCAACAGTTCGAGCAATGAGTTCTTTTTCTAATGGGATGATATATATTATTTTCAAAGATAAAACAGATATATATGAAGCAAGAAGTAGAATTCTAGAGCAGTTATCAAGCCTACAAGGAACTTTTCCTGAAGGTTCAAGTGTAAAGATGGGTCCAGATGCAACAGGTGTTGGATGGGCTTATGAGTACGCTTTAAAATCAAAAACAAAAAGTTTAGATGAATTAAGAACTTTACAAGACTATTATTACAAATATGCACTTTTAGGCGTTGATGGAGTAAGTGAAATTGCATCAATTGGTGGATATATTAAAAACTATGAGATTACTTTAAATCAAGATAAGTTAGTGCAATATGATTTAAGTATTGAAGATATTAAAAAAGCATTAATTAGTAATAATGATGAAAAAGGTGGAAGAATTATTTTAGAAAATGGCTTTGAGCATATGATTCAAGCAAAGGCCTATTTAAAAAATATTTCTGATATTCAAAACATCACAATAAAAGCAGATAATGCAATTCCTTTGAAAATAAAAGATATAGCAGATGTTAATATCACTTCCACAAATAGAAGAGGAATGGCTGATTTAAATGGAGAAGGTGAAACAGTTGGTGGCATTGTAATAGTAAGATTTGGTGAAAATCCATATTCTGTTATTAAAGCCGTAAAACAAAAACTTGAAACCCTAAAAATTGAAGATGTAGAAGTAGTAGAAACCTACGATAGAACATCACTAATAGATAAAGCCATAGATACTTTAAAAAATACACTAATAGAAGAATCAATTATAGTGATGATAATAAGTGCACTTTTTTTACTTCATTTTAGAAGCGCATTAATTATAATTATAACTTTACCAATAACAGTTTTAATCACATTTTTAATGATGAAGATTTTTGGTATAGGCTCAAATATTATGAGTTTAGGAGGAATCGCAATAGCAATTGGAGCAATGGTCGATGCTACAATTGCAATGGTTGAAAATGCCCATAAATATCTTCAAGGAAAAGAGAATATAAGTAATAATGAAAGAATAGAAATAATCATAAAATCAGCAAAACAAGTAGGAAGACCAATCTTTTTTGCACTTATTTTAGTTGTTGTATCTTTTTTACCAATATTTGCATTAAGTGGTCAAGAAGGAAGATTATTTACTCCACTTGCCTTTACTAAATCATTTGCAATGATAAGTGGAGCAATTCTTTCAATTACAATAGTTCCTATTTTAATGGTATTTTTAATTCGTGGCAAAATAGTAGCTGAGAATAAAAATTTCTTAAATAGATTTTTTATTATGCTTTATTCCCCTATTTTAAAACTTGCATTAAAATTTAGATATTTGGTTATTTTGATTTTCTTTGGAACATTAGTTTTAGCATATCCTATTTATAAAAAACAAAACTGGGAGTTTATGCCCATGATGAATGAAGAAGTATTTATGTATATGCCTGTGACTCCATATGGAATAGGAATAGATTTAGCAAAAGAGCTTTCAAATAAAACAAATATAATCTTAAAATCATTTCCTGAAGTTCAAACAGTCTTTGCAAAAGCTGGTCGAGCAAATAGTGCCACAGATCCAGCGCCACTTGCAATGATAGAAACTATAATAACATTTAAACCAAAAGATCAATGGCGAGATGGAATGAGTTATAAAAAACTAATGGAAGAGATGAATAAAAAGCTAGAAATTGCAGGTCTTATTAACTCTTGGACTTATCCAATAAGAGGTCGAATTGATATGCTTTTAACAGGTATACGAACACCAATTGGAATAAAATTATACGGGAATAATCATCAAGAATTAGAAAAAATAGCAGGACAAATAGAACAAAAATTAAAGAATTATGATAAAACTTTGTCTGTATCAATAGATAAAATTAATTCAGGATATTATTTAAATATAGATATAAATGATGAGATGATTTCAAGATTTGGTATTACAAAAGATGATGTGATTCAAACTATATCTTTGGGAGTTGCAGGAAGTCAAATATCTACACTTTTACATAATCTTGAAAGATATCCAATAAGTCTTAGGTATGAAACAAGCCAAAGAGAAGATTTAATAAGTTTAGAAAATCTTCAAATAAAAACAAAATTAGGTTTTCAACCATTAAAAATGTTTGCAAAGTTAGAGTATGAAGAAGGACCTTCTATCATAAAATCTGAAAAAGCATTAAATGTAAATTTTATATATATCACACCAAAAGATGAGGTATCATCTAAACAATATAAAGATGAAGCGGAGATTTTATTAAAAGATTTAAAACTCCCAAGTGGATTTTATTATGAGTGGGCTGGACAAAGTGAATATTTAGAATCAGCAATGCAAAGATTGATTTATATTATTCCTTTAACTTTTGTGATTATTTTTGCGCTTATATTTTTGGCTTTAAGAAATTTTACATATACAATGATAATTTTCTTTACTTTACCATTTGCATTAACAGGAGGAATATTTTATTTAGAATTTTTAAATTTTAATATGTCAATTGCTGTAATCGTAGGATTCTTAGCATTATTAGGAGTTGCTGCTGAAACATCTATTGTGATGATTGTTTACTTACACGAAGCAATAATTGAATTAAAAGAAAAAGCTATAAAAATAGAGAAAATAGATGTTTTTAATGCTATTTATAAAGGTGCAGTTTTACGTTTAAGACCAAAACTTATGACATTATTTGCAATACTTGGTGGATTAATTCCAATCATGTATATAAATAGTGTTGGAAGTGAAGTTATGCAAAGAATCGCAGCACCAATGATAGGTGGAATGCTTTCATCAGCATTCTTAACATTAATTATAATTCCTTCAATATTTTATATTATAATTATGAGACAAGAAAATAAAAGGATATAAAAATGAATAAAAAAATGAAAATAGTAGGATTAATTTTAACAGCATTACTTGGAACTTCAATGGCATTCGCAGCAGGTTCTTGTGGAACTGGAAAATGTGGAGCTGAAATGATGAAAGATAAAAAAGCTTCTTGTGGAACTGGGAAATGCGGTGCAGAAATGATGAAAGAGGCAAAAGGTTCTTGTGGAGCTGGAAAATGCGGAACAGATATGAAAGATGTTAAATCGGATATGAAAGATATGAAAAACATGAAAGATACTAAAGGTTCATGTGGTACTGGTAAGTGTGGAAGTAAATAATTAGTAAGAAATCAATAGTAGTTATAGGAAAAAATTCCTATAACTACTTGATTTAAAAAGTTGTATTACAAACTTCTTTTAATAATCTTCTTGTGTAAAAATAAATAAAAATCGATGCACTATAAATCATAAATAAAATACCAAACCATAAATATATAAAATCAAGTTCAAAATATTTTACAATAACATAAGCGATAATTAATTTCGCAAATATTTGTCTATAAAGCCCGATATATAAAAGCATCTTAGGTTTTTTAATAGCTTGTAAAGTAGAAACGCATATAAATAAAACTACATAAGCATAAAATATCCATATTTCAATAAGTAAATAACTAACCCCAAAATCCACAACAACAGCATTTGAATCAAATTGTGAGATTATGAATCTGCCCAAAATTGTAAGAACAATTATTCCAACGGTGGCTACAATAAATCCATATTTTAGTGCAGTTTTTACAGTTTCTATAACCCTATCATATTTTTTTGCACCAAAGTTATTTGATACAAGAGTTAAAACAGCCGTACTAATTCCTAAAGCAGGAAGTAACATAAGTTGCTCTACTCTATAACCTATTCCATATCCAGCAACCGCTTGCATCCCATAATGAGATACAAAATAAGTAAGAATAAGTGAACCAATAGCCATTGTTAACATATTTAAACTAGCAGGTAAACCTTGAAATAAAAACTGTTTATAAACTCTTAAATTTGGAATAAAATATTCAGGTTTTTCAAAGTGAATAAGTTTAGTTTGAAGAACTTTAAAAAGTAAATAAAACATATTTATAACTTGAATTAAAACCGTTGATATGGCAATTCCTTTTATTCCCATAGCAGGAATAAATAAAAATCCATAAATAAACACAGGGTTTAATGTCATATTTGCAAAGAACCCAAATATCAAACTATTTCTATATGTCTTCGTATCTCCTGTGGCTACTAAAATAGAGTTTAAAGAGAAGTTGAACATAAAAAACACTGCACCAAATAAAATAGGATTAATATAATCAAGAGATATTTGTAAATACTCATCTTGAGCACCTAAAAGTTTAAAAAGAAAAGGAGATGAATAATATCCAATAATAGCTAATCCAAGACCAATAATTGGTACAAAAAATAGACCTTTATGGGCGTAAATAGAAGCTAATTTATATCTTTTTTTACCAAGAGCATTTCCTAAAAGTGCTGTAATTGCTGATGAAAAACCATATCCAAAACCAATAATTAAGAAAAATATCATAAATGATAAAGATAAGGCTGCAATTGCTTGGGTTGATATAAGACCTGCGTAGAATGTATCTACAACGTTGTACATTGTATTAAAAAACATTCCAACACTTGCAGGGATTGCAAGTTGTTTTATTAAAGATGGAATGTTTTGAGTTGTTAGGTGTTGTGTGTTTTTTCTCAAATTAATTTTTCAAAGAACTATTCTTCAATTCTAATCATCGCTGGTTTTACTAAAACCACTCCTGAATTTTCTAGCTCTTTTATTGCTTTTATTATATTTTTTTCTATACAAGTATGAGTTGTAAGAAGTAAATTTGCAGTTGCATTTTTTAATGGTTTTTGTAACATTGCTTCAATAGAAATTGAATTATTTCCTAAAATTGTTGCAATTTTTGCTAAAGTTCCTGATTTATCTGCAACTTCAAGTCTTAAATAATATTTTGTTTCAATATCATCTTTAGCCATTAAAGTAACTCTCTCTCCTGGTTGGTTTTCAAAGCCAAGCATTGGAGATCCTTTTCCACGTCTTGCAATATCAATAATATTTGCAATAACAGCAGACGCAGTTGCATCGCCACCCGCACCTGCTCCATAATACATAGTTTCTCCAACTTTATCACCAAAAACAGAGATACCATTCATAACGCCATCAACTTTTGCAATCATTTTATCTTCAGGAATTAAAACAGGATGAACTCTAAGTTCGATTTGAGATCCGACTTTTTTTGCAATTCCTAAAATTTTGATTGAATATTCAAACTCTTTCGCAAAATCAATATCAGCTTTTGTGATATTTTGAATACCTTCAATTAAAATCTCTTCAGGTTTAACATCTATTCCATAAGCAATAGATCCTAAAATTAGAAGTTTATGAGCAGCATCAAATCCACCAACATCAAAAGTTGGATCAGCTTCTGCATAACCTAAATCCTGAGCTTCTTTTAAAATATCATCATAAGAAATACCATCATTTATCATTCGAGTTAGCATATAGTTTGAAGTACCATTCATAATACCTTGCATAGATATAATATGATTAGCACTTAAACCATCTCTTAAAGCATTAATAATAGGAATTCCACCTGCAACTGCTGCTTCAAATTCAAAGGGAATATCACCAGCTAGCTCTTGAAGTTCATATCTATGATATGCTAAAAGAGCTTTATTTGCAGTAACCACTGCTTTGCCTTTAAGTAATGCTTTTCTTACAATCTCATTTGGTTTTTCGATTCCACCCATTAATTCAACAACAACATCAATAGAGTCATCATTTAAAATATCATCTATATTGTCACTTAGTTTTATGTCAACATTTCTGTCTTTTTTTAAGTTTGAAACTACTCCTAGTACAGGTACTATTTCTACACCAGCACGCGCTGTTATAATATTTTTATTATCTCTTAAAATATTTACAACACTAGTTCCTACTGTACCTACACCTATAATTCCAACTTTTAACATATCACTTCCCTACTTTTCTAATGTTTTTAAATATTTCTTTACGTTTTTCGCTGCTTGTCTAATTCTTTTTTCATTTTCAATTAGAGCAATTCTTACATGCTGGTCACCATAATTTCCAAAACCAATACCAGGACTAACTGCAACTTGTGCTTGAGTTAATAACTGTTTTGAGAATTCCATACTTCCTAAATGTGAAGCACAATCTGGAATTTTTGCCCAAATAAACATAGATGCATTTGGTTTATCCATTTTCCAACCAGCTTCTTCAAATACTTCAAGCATTAAATCTCTTCTTTTTCTATATTTTTCAACATGTTCAGCAACACAATCTTGTGGACCATCAAGTGCAACAGTAGCTGCAATTTGAATAGGAGTGAACATTCCATAATCTAACCATGATTTAATTCTTTTTAAAGCACCAATTAATTTTTCATTTCCAACTATACAACCTACTCTCCATCCTGCCATATTGTATGATTTACTTAATGTAAAACATTCAACAGCAACATCTAAAGCGCCCTCTGCTTGGAAAATTGAAGGAGTTTTATATCCATCAAATGTAATATCAGCATAAGCAATATCAGAAATAATATAAAATCTTTCTCTTTTTGCCATTGCTACTATTTTTGTATAAAATTCAGGTGTAACAGTAGCACAAGTTGGATTATGTGGGAAGTTTACAACAACAAATTTTACTTTAGGAATTGATTCATCAATTGTTTTTTGTAATCTTTGGAAAAATAGATCTTCATCTACTTTATATTCACTATCAAAAACTAATTCAAATTTATGAACAGCAGCACCATTTAACATAAATGCATATGAGTGAATTGGATATGTAGGATCTGGAACAACAGCCACGTCACCTACGTTTACAATTGCTTGAACTAAGTGAACATAACCCTCTTTTGAACCCATTGTTGCACATATGTGTTTATTAGGATCTAAAAAATCTACGTCATATTTTCTTTTATACCAATTAGAAATAGCAAGTCTTAATTTAAAAATACCAGCACTTGCACTATATCCGTGATTTTTAGGTTTTGCTGCTGCTTCGATTAGTTTGTCAGTTATGTGTTGTGGTGCTGGACCATCTGGATTTCCCATTGAGAAATCGATTACATCTTCTCCTGCTCGTCTAGCTTCCATTTTAATGTTATTAACTTCTGCAAACACATAGTTTGGAAGTCTTTTCATTCTTTCAAATTCAATTTCTGGGAACATTGTTTAATCCTTAGTAATGTTAATTCCTCGCTTAAGGTTAGCAAGGGTATATAAATCATCAATTTTAATATATTTTGTATTTTTTGGCACACTGATTCTCAAGCTTTTTTGTAAACTTTCATCTTCATGAATTTCGATTATATTGAAATCATTATCATAGAAAATAACACTTGGGTACCATGTATTACCTGCATTTGAATCGATAGAAATTCTTGAAATATTTTGCACTCTCACAATATAAGGTTTAAGTGGTTTTTTCAAGCTCAATCGATTATTATCAACCAAATTTTCTGCTTTATAAACAGATGCATTACTCATATCTATTGAGTAACTCCATTTATAATCTCCCTCTCTTTTAATATCTAGAATATTACAATTTATCCCTTGTAATTCTTGCGATAATCTGAGAGGGCTTATGGCGGATGCAGTTTTCATCTTTATAGTCCATTTAAAAGTATCATCAACAACAGTTGCATCTTTTGTAATGAAGTACTGGTGACCTAAAACTTTTAAAATATCATTTAGATTTTTGATAGATTTTTTCATGTTACCATTAACATTAAAAGTAACATCAATGTTTTGAGTTGAACCTAAACTTAGTTTTAATAAGTTGTTATTTTCAAGCTCTTGAGATATTCGTGCATAATTTATTTTACCATTTGTATAAAAAGCATCTTGGTTGTTAAATAGATGATTTATCAAATTTTTATGGGTATTATAATCTGTATTCCCAAGAATATTTTGAATTTTTTCATTTAAACTAGCATTTGCAAAAACGCAAAAAACAGCAATTAAAATAAATTTTTTTATCACGATATCTCTTCTTTATTATCTTTTTAAGTTGTAGATTAAAATTCCAGCAGCAACAGAAACATTTAATGAATCAAATTCATGTTCCATAGCAATTGCAACTTTTAAATCTAGTTTTTTAGCGACTTTAGGAGAAATACCCATACCTTCGCTTCCTAAAAATAGGGCAACTTTATCAGATTTTTCGATTTTTCCATATTTTTTTAAATCAACACCATCTGTTGTTGCGCCAATTAGTGTAAAACCAGCATCAATTAATTCACTTGCTAAATCAGCAGATCTTGGATGAACCATAAAAGGTAAATCAAGTAGTGCTCCTGAACTTGTTCTTAGAATTCCTGAGTCATTTACTGTTTTAATATCAGCAGCAACTAAAGCTTCTATTCCTAAAGAATAAGCAGTTCTAGCAATTGCACCAATATTTCCAACATCAGTAACTCCATCTAAAACTAGAATAAAATTCATAGCTTTAATATCTTTGATATTTGCATATTCAACGTGATTTAGTTTTAAAAAGAAACCTTGATGGTTTCCACCTTTTGCTAATGCTTGAGCCTTTTGATTATCCAATTTGTGGATTTTCTTGTCAAGTTTTGCAAATCTTGAGAATAATTTCTTATCAATTTCTTTTGAAAGAAAAATTTCTTCTATTAAATGAGGGTGTTTGTCAAGTACATAAAGTACGATTTGTTTTCCATATATTATCATACGGCGATTATATCTAAAAAATGTTGATAAAGTTCTTTGTTTTTTGAAAATTATTCACTTAGGATTAATTTCCTAAAAGTTCTTGATAAACGTCTTTTATAGATTGTCCTGTCATTTTTGCTATTAATTTAGCTTTTATTTTTGGAGCGATATCTAAAGATAAAATGTCATCTAAGTCAAGATTAAAACCAACAGTTTCTTTTGGTTCTATAATTACAACCCATTCACCTTTGATATTTATATCCTTGAATTTTTCAAATAGATTTAAAGCGCTATCTTTATAGCTATTTTGATGAAGTTTTGAAATTTCTTTTGCTAAAAATATTGTTCTATTTGCATCTTTTATACTTAATTCCTCAAGTAATTTTAAAAGTCTGTGCGGTGATTCATAAAGGATTGCTAGTTTATCATCATTTAATGCATCATTTAATTTTGAAGCACGACTTACACCTTTGTGGTCTAAAAAACCATAAAAAGAAAAAGTAGTATGAGGAAATCCACTCATTGCATAAGCTGTTAAAATGGCATTTGCACCAGGTAAAACATCATAAGCAATATCATTTTTTATACAATAATCCACAAGTGAGGCACCAGGATCACTAACGCAAGGCATTCCTGCATCACTTACATAAACAACATTTTTAGTAAAAGTTTCTTTTGTTAAAGATTGTAGAATATTATTTTCGTTGTGAGAATGAAAAGATTTGTATTCTTTGTTTGAAAAGTCTAGGTTTTGTTTTTCACCTAAAAGATTTAGAAGTTTTTTTGTTACTCTAGTATCTTCACAAAAAATAAGTTCCGCCTCTTCAAGGATTCTTAAAGATCTTATTGAAATATCTTCAAGATTTCCTATTGGAGTTGGAACTAAGCACAGCACAATAGCGTACTATTTAGCCATGTTATATTTGTTTTTGAATTTCTCAACTCTACCAGCAGCATCAACAAGTTTTTGCTCTCCAGTAAAGAATGGGTGACAAGAAGAACAAATATCAATTCTTAAAACTTCAACATTTGACTTAGTTTCAAACTCGTTACCACAAGCACAAGAAATTTTACAAACTTTATAATCTGGATGAATATCTTTTTTCATACCAATATCCTTAAATATAATTATTGTCTAACAAAAGGTCGAGTCTATTGCAAGCCCTTTATTAAACTCTTTAGGGCGTGGATTGTATCGAAAAATACTTAAGAATATCTGAATTTAAATCTTCTAAGTTATTAGATATTTTGTCAGTAAATTGGGATTTGTTGAAGGTATTTTGTCTTTTTGCTAGTTTTATCGTATTTGCGGAAATCTTTTCTTCAAGTGCAGTTTTTGATAATTTCCCATCTAAATACTCTAAAGTTTCCACTATTCCAATAGATGACATACAATTTGGCTCTCTTGTGTAAGTCTTTTCTAAAAAAATTACTTCATCAATCAAACCACTTTCTATCATGATTTTTGTTCTTTGGGTAATTCTATTTTTTAGTTCATTTTTTTCCCATAAAATTTCAAATATTTTTATATCTTTAGAAAAAGCAATTTTTGGATTTTGTTCAAAGTATAAAGTAGGGCAAAGACCTGTTTGTTTATAAATTGAATAAGCTTTTTCTATTCTATATCTATCGTTTTTTTCTATTTTTTGCATATACTCTTTATCTAAATCATAAAGTAAATCATAAGCTTCACTAATAGGAATATCAAGTTTTACCTTAGATTCAACACCTAAAGAAAGACCATCAATCAGGGCTTTTAGATAAAATCCTGTTCCACCTACGATGATTAGATTTTTATTATGTTTTATTGCATAATCTTTTGCTTTTTTATAAAGTTCTATAAATTTAATAACATCAAACTCAGTATTAGGAAAAACTTCATCTATTCCAAAGTGAATGATATCTCCTCTTTCTTCTGCTGTTGGTTTTGCAGATGCAATTTCAATATGTTTATAAACACAAAGGGAATCAAGAGACAATATAATAGAGTTAGTAAGGCTTGCTATTTTTATAGATAAAGCTGTTTTCCCTGATGCTGTTGAGCCTATGATTGCTATTTCTTTCATGATTATTTTTTCGTTTTTCCACAATCTTCAAGTTTTTTATTTAGAGTATTAATCTCTTTTTCTTTTTGAATAAGAGTTTTTAAAAGATCTGAAATATCATTTGAACCAGAATTTATAACGTCTGTTTGTGATTTTGATGTACATCCATTTAATAAAAATATTAAAGGTAAAGCAATAATTAGTATAAACTTTTTTTTCATTGAACTCTTTTCTTGTATAAATTAAATAAGATTATAGCTAGAAAAAGTTTACATTTATATTTTAATATTATCTTCGATACAATCCACCTTATGAATAAGCTTATAAAAAAACTAAACGATTTTAATGAACTAGTAATGTTCAAACACTCTATTTTTTCTCTTCCTTTTATTTTCATAGCCATGGTGGTTTCATCAGGGCAAATAAATGGAAGTGCATGGTTTGGACTTAAACTTTTTGTATTGGGAATTTTAGCAGCCTTAACTGCTAGAAATTTTGCCATGGGATTTAATAGATACATGGATAGAGATATAGATGCTCTAAACCCAAGAACAGTAAACCGACCAAATGTAGATGGAAGAATCTCAGCATCTCAAATGCTAGTTTTCACTTTAGGAAATGCCCTTGGATTTATATTTGTGGCATATTTTGTAAATGACTTGGCATTTAAACTTTCTATTCCTATTTTACTTGTGATTGGTTCGTATTCTTATTTTAAAAGATTTTCATATCTAGCACATATTATACTAGGGATTTCTCTTGCTCTTGCTCCCATTGCTGGAGTTGTAGCTGTTAGCGAATCTATACCATTTTGGTCAATAGTTTTAAGTATCGGAGTTATGTTTTGGGTTGCTGGATTTGATTTACTTTATTCACTTCAAGATATAGATGTAGATAAAAAATTAGGACTTCACTCAATTCCATCAAAATTTGGTGCAGAAAAAACAATGCAAATATCAAGAGTATTTCATAGTTTAACTGTGATTTTTTGGTTGATTTTTGCCATAAGCTCAGGAAGTTCGTATTTTGCATATTTAGCTGTACTTATAAGTGCCTTGATGTTAGGTTATGAACATTATTTGGTAAATAAAGATTTTAGAAAAATAGATAAAGCCTTTTTTACAGTAAATGGCTACCTTGGAATAATATTTTTAATTTTGATTATAATTGATAATATAATCAAATAAAAAAATATTAAGCTATATTACGATAAACTCCCAACTCTAAATATATACGCGTCTGTGGCTCAACTGGATAGAGCACTGGGTTTCGGCCCCGGCGGTTGTAGGTTCGAATCCTACCAGGCGTACCACTAAAAACTAACTTAAAAATAAAATAATTTTTAATCTGAATATAACCATCCTAAAACCATAAACATAAGCTTTTAATCAAAATAATAATTAAAACAAATTTCTTATAATTTTATGTTAAAATATAAGACAAATTCGAATATAACTTAAGGAATAAAATGCCATATTTAGTCTCATCTATAATAGCTGTTGTTACTGCAATGATTATCCTTCTTACAAGATATGAAGCTGATGATAGCGCAATTACTGCAGAAATTGAAAGAACAAAATCAATGTTTATTACTGTTGATGGATTTGTGAATACTTATATCCAGTCAGGTGGGGATATGACGAAGATAAATTTTGAAGAATTATATGACAATGGTATTTTACTAGGGAATATAAAAATGACAAAACCGACAGCTTTGGCGAGTGATGATGTAAAGGATAAAATTTTTGAATCAAAATTAACTTTCCCAAATAGTAAGATTGTATGGCATATTGTTCCTATCTCTTTAGAAGATACTTTATATTCTTCATCAGCAGGAAGTGGATATAAGCTTTATATTGATATGAGTGGAAATAAAACATTAGATAGTAAAGCTGGGTTTGCAGAGAACTTTTTATCAAGAGAGATTTGTGAAAAGACATTTTTTGGTTCAATTCAAGAAGCTGAGACATCATATTATGATGATGTAAAAAATAATTTTAAGATTACAACAACAGTTAAAAAAGATGGGAAGTTTATTTGCGTAATCTTTAAGTAAAAATTAAGAATTTAAATAGTTCTTATATGATAAAATAACGAGATATTAGTTGAATAAACTAAAAACTAAAAACAAGGGGTAAAGAATGCCACAATTGATAGCGATGATTATCATAGTAGTTGGAGCAATGATATATATGTTCCAAACATTTGGAGGAACTGGAGATAAAATCGAAGGTATTGCTCAAAAAACGAGTATTATTACTGAGGTTAATAATATTAAAGATGGAGTTAAAATAGCTGCTAAATCAGGACAGCTTACTAGCAAAACAGGTGGGGATGGTGATAAAGTAGATAATTTACAAGACTTAGCTAAATTATCATATTTTGCAGAGCAAATAAATGAACAACTAAAAGAAAATATTGCAGCAAATAAAAATGTGTATAGTGCAATATCTTTTGGAGGACAAGCTTTAAAATTGGCAACCGATAAACCTAATATGGGGCTTTCTTTAGTCGTTCCAACACCAATTTCAGGAACTGTTCCAGTAAAAAGAACTCCTGGTATTTTTGTTGATTTTTCGCAAGGAAATTTATTAGCTAATGCTGCATTCTTAGAATCTCAAATTGCAACAGATTTAAAAGCAATTGCATATATTGATAGATCTGCAACAACAGCAACAGCAAAAGCTGGAGTTATAAATTCTGCTACAGATGCAACTTCTATAGAAAAAAGAACGCCAGCAATTGGTACTGTTGATGCGGATGGAAAACCTACGGATCCAACAGCTGCAGCACTAAGTGATGGAAAATTTATACTTTACTTTAAAGATTTTGGATCAGATGAAGTAGTTGAATAATATTTAGGCATTTTGCCTAAATGTTATTTATAAAGTAAAAACTAAGTGCTAAAACCTAGCATTTAGTTTTTGTTTTCTAAAAAGGGCTTTAAAATGATTGGAAATATATTTATATCATCTGCGCTTGTGGTTGTTGTTATATTTTCAACAGGAGCTTTATTTA
>JAGOIF010000064.1 GCA_017995775.1 Aliarcobacter sp. | reverse complement strand
TTTTCACTTATTGGAATGGTTCGAAGTTTAGCTCCACTTTTAGCTCCTGCTATTGGTGCTTTTATTATTCACTTTTATTCGTGGGAAGCTATTTTTATTTTTTTAACTGTTTATGCTTTAGTTGTGGCTTTTTTTGTTTATAAGGATTTAGAAGAGAGTTATACATATAGTGAACAAAATATTATTGAATCATTTAAATCAGTTTTAACCCATAAAACAGCTTTAAAAGCGATGCTTACTTTAGGTTTTAGTTTTGGTGGATTTTTTGTAATCATTGCAAAAACTTCTTTTATTTATATTGAATATTTTAAAATCCAAACTGATTATTTTCCATTCTTTTTTGGAATAAACTTTATAGTTTTAATGGTGATGATTAAAGTAAACGTGAATTTACTTAAGAAAATAAATCCTATAAGTCTTGTAAAAATAGCTTTATTGGTTCAAGTTATTGCTGGAATTTTATTTGTTTTAAATTATGAGAATATTAGTTTAGTTCTAATTATTATTTTAATTGCTGCTTACATGAGTATGATGGCTTTTATTTTTGGAAATTGTATGGCTTTAACACTGGAGCATTTTCCTAAAAACGCTGGAGTTGCATCGGGAGTTGTGGGAGTTTTACAGTTTGGATTAGGAGCAATTATCTCTTCAATTGCATTATCTTTTCATAGTGAGACTTTTTTACCAATCGCTCTTAGTATTTCAATCATCTCCTTTTTTGCGTTTTTAATTATGCGAACATATAAGATATAAAAGATTTAATCTTTTATATCTCTAATTCGAAAAATGACTCTTCGATTTTTTCGTATTTTGAAATTGAACATGAGATTTTAATTGCATTATCATAATCTTTAAATTCATCAACAAAAAGTTTTTGTAATTTTTCTAGCTCAACTGCTCTAAAAATAAAGTAACCTAATACTTCACATCCACGTGAACCTGTTTTTTCTATTCCAAAACTATCGAATTTCCAATCTATTCCTTTTGAGAAAAAGAATACTTCTGAAAGTCTTCTTTCTAACTCTTCTCTTACACTATTATTATATGCTTTTAAGTGAACGTAAAAAGCAACATTTATATTAAACTGCGATTGAATAAGCTTTTCTTGCTCTTCGTTTGTTGGTTTTTCTATTTTATTTGAATTATTCATAATTAAATATTTCCTAATTTTTTATTTTATTATAGTAAAGTTTTTTAAAACAAAACTTTTAATATTAATTTAAATAAATTATTTTAATATTTACTTACATCTAATGTTATATTACATATACTATTTTATTATAATTAAAAGGTCTCTTATGAATGATTCTTCAAACTCTTTATCTATTACGTGGAAATCTGAATACAACATCAATAATTTAAAAATTGATAGGGAACATCAAGAATTATTTGCAGTTGCAAGGGAAGCTTTAAAAATTTCTAAAAGCAAAAGTGAAAAAGATCATATAGATAAACTAAAATCTTTAGTTAAAAAGCTTTTTACTTATGTGGGAACTCACTTTACTAATGAGCAAAAACATATGGCAGAAATTGCTTATCCAGATTTAGAAGAACATATAATCCTACATAAAAACATGCTAAATAATCTTAAAAATCTTGTACATGACCTAAATGATATGGAAATAGAAAAAATTCAAGAATCAATATATAATTTTATTGAAGAATATTTTGTAAAACATATAATAGAAGAAGATAAAAAAATCCAAATATGGCATACAAATTTAGAAGATCTAAAAAAGAATTTTTCTTGGAGAGAGATATATAGCCTTGATAATAAAGAGCTTGATGATGACCATAAAGAGTTATTTGATATTGCAAAAGAAGCATTTAAAGAAGTTTCTCCTGAAGAAAGAAATATTAAAATTAAAAATATTCTAAATAGATTATATGCTTATATGAAAACTCATTTTAAAAATGAAGAGAAGTATATGCAAGAGATAAATTATCCCTTGCTAGATGCTCATAAGAAATTACATATTCAAATTATTTCTACCATAAATGAATTTGTTAAAAAACTTCCAAATTCAAATGAAAATTTATTTGAAAAAGAATTAGCAAAAATTATTGATACACTCCTTATTTCTCATGTAGTTTTTGAAGATAGAAAAATTATTAATTGGCTTAAATCAAATCATAATTAAATAAGTGATATTTTTAAGAATTTATAGATACAATTCCAAAAAAATTTAAGGGTTAAACTATGAAAAAAATTATCTTAGTAACTGCATTATCAATCTGTTCTTTATTAGCATTTGATGTTGGTGGAGCTTTAAAAAACGTTGGAACTTCTGCATTAAATGGAAATACTGATACAAAATCATTAACAAAAGTAGCTGGTGAATCTGCTGGATTAACTCCTCAAGCACTTGGTGGAAAACTTGCATCTTCAGTTAAATCAGCTAACCCAGTAGTTACAAGTAAAAGTAAAGCAGAAGAGTTATGTTCTCAAGCTTCAACTGTTCAATCTTTTGCAAATCTTGAAAATAGTCTTGTAAAACAAGCTATTTCAATTTGCACTGAAAATGTAATGGCTAAATAATCTCTTTATTTCTTAAAAGATGAAAGTATAAATCTTTCATCTTTTTACTAAAACCTACTCTTGATTAACTCCTATAAAAACCATTATTAATATTTTATTAACATAGATTCAATATAATCATTTAATTTATAAATAAGGTCATACTAGTGTCAAAACAATCTAAATTTTTTATTTTATTAGCAACTACATTGATAGTTTTAAGTGGCTGTGAAGATAAAGCTCCTGCAAATACACAAGCTCAAACTATTGAAGTGGGAGTGATAACTCTTCAAGAACAAGCAATTGCACTACAACAAGAATTAAGTGGAAGAGTAAAAGCAAAATTGGTTTCACAAGTTAGACCTCAAATTGGTGGAATTATCAAAGAACAACTTTTTAAAGAAGGAAGTTTTGTAAAACAAGGTGAAGTTTTATATCTTATTGATTCTGCTACTTATCAAGCAACTTTAAATCAAGCAAAAGCATCTTTGCAAAGTGCAAAAGTTGATGTTTTAAATGCCAAAACAAAAAGTCAAAGATATGAAGAGTTATTAAAATTTGATGGAACTTCAAAACAAGAAGCAGATGATGCAAAAGCTGTTTATTTACAAGCAGAGGCTTTAGTTCAAGAAAAAGAAGCAAACCTTGAAAGTGCTAAAATCGACCTTGAAAGAACAAAAATAAAAGCCCCTATTTCTGGATATATTAGTATTTCAAATGTAACTCAAGGTGCTTTAGTAAGTGCAAACCAAAGTGATGCTTTAGCAACAATTAGAGATACATCAAGTGTTTATGTGGATTTGAGTCAATCAAATACACAACTTTTAGCTTTACGAAAACTTTTAAGTCAAGAAAATATCCAAAAAGGAAGTACAGATGTTACTTTGATTTTAAGTGATGAAAGCACTTACGAACACAAAGGGCAACTTCAACTTCAAGAAATTGCAGTTGATGAAAGTACAGGTTCTGTGACACTTCGAGCTCAATTTTCAAATACAGAGGGAATTTTATTACCAGGAATGTTTGTAAGAGCAACAATCCAAGGAGCTATTGATACTAAAGCATTTTTATTACCTCAGCAAGCAGTATCAAGAGATTCAAAAGCAAATCCTATAATCACTCTTGTAAAAGATGATAGCACGACTGTAAAACAGATGATAACAACACAAAGAGCTATTGGAAATAAGTGGCTTGTAACAAGCGGAATTAATAATAATGATAAAATTATTATAGAAGGTTTAAATAAAATCAATGAAAAAAGCCATGTGAATCCTATTGATGTTAGTAGTAAATACCTTGAAAACAAATAATAAAAGTAGCCAAAAAGGCTTAATATGTTAGCAAGATTTTTTGTTTTTAGACCTATTTTTGCATGGGTTATCTCTTTAGTAATTATGATTGCAGGAATTGTAAGTCTTTATGTACTTCCAATGGAACAATATCCAGATATTGCACCTCCACAAATAAATATTTCTGCTACATATACAGGAGCATCTGCTCAAACTGTTGAAAATAGTGTTACTCAAATTATTGAACAACAACTAACAGGTCTTGATGGAATGATTTATTTTTCATCATCTAGTAGTTCTTCTGGAAATTCAAGGATAAAAGTAACTTTTCAACAAGGAACTGATCCTGATATTGCACAAGTTCAAGTTCAAAATAAAGTTCAACAAATTCTTTCTCGTTTACCTGATGATGTACAAAGACAAGGATTAAGAGTTGTTAAATCACAATCAGATTTTTTATTATTAGCATCATTATATGATGATACTGAAAAGGCAGAAAAAGCTGATATTGCAGATTATTTAGTAAGTAATCTTCAAGATAGTATATCAAGACTTGAAGGTGTTGGAGATGTTCAAGTTTTTGGTGGACAATATGCCATGCGTATTTGGCTTGACCCAATAAAACTAGAGTCATATAATCTAATGCCCCAAGATATAGAATCAGCAATAAGCGCTCAAAATTCTCAAGCATCAGCAGGAAAACTTGGTGGTTTACCTGTAATTAGTGACCAACAATTAGCAGTTACTGTAACCGCTAGATCAAAATTTAAAACCGTACCTGAATTTGAAAATATTCTTGTAAAACATAATAGTGATGGTTCTTTTGTTAAATTAAAAGATGTAGCAAGGGTTGAAATAGGAGCTCAAACATATAGTAATATCACAGCATTAAGTGGTAAACCAGCTTCTGGTATTGCTGTTCAACTAGCTTCTGGTGCAAATGCCATAAGAACAGCTAATAGTATAAAAGCTCTTTTAAGTAAATATGAATCAAATCTACCTGTTGGTTATAAAATAGATTATCCAAGAGATTCAACACTTTTTATTCAAGCTTCTATTAATGAAGTGGTTAAAACACTTTTAGAAGCTATTTTATTAGTTGTTTTAGTAATGTTTGTTTTCCTAAAAAGCTGGAGAGCAACTTTAATACCTGCCATTGCCGTTCCTGTTGTATTACTTGGAACCTTTGGTATTTTAAATATTCTTGGTTATTCTATTAATACTCTTACTATGTTTGGAATGGTTTTATCCATTGGTCTTTTGGTTGATGATGCTATTGTTGTTGTTGAAAATGTTGAACGAAATATGAGAGAAAAAAAACTTCCCGCAAAAGAAGCCACTATTATTTCAATGCAAGAAATCACAAGTGCTTTAGTTGGAGTTGCAACCGTACTTTCAGTTGTTTTTTTACCAATGGCATTTTTTAGTGGTTCAACGGGAGTTATTTATAGACAGTTTTCAGTTACGATTATCTCTTCTATGGTTTTATCTGTGATTGTGGCTTTAACTTTAACACCTGCTTTATGTGCAACTATATTAAAACCCCATGATGAAAATGAAAAAGAAAAAGGCTTTACTCATTGGTTTGGTAGAAAATTTGAATCTCTTACTTCAAGATATAAAAATGGAGTTTCTAAAGTTTTACAAACACCTATTCGTTGGATGCTTACTTATGTTGCAATTATTGGATTATTAGCTTTTGTATTTATAAAACTTCCAACAAGTTTTCTTCCAAAAGAAGATCAAGGTAGTTTAATGGTTCAATATACCCTTCCAGTTGGTGCAATCACATCAAGAACTGTTGAAGTAGCAGAAAAAATAAAAGATTATTTCCTAAAAGAAGAAGCAAATAATATAGATAGTATTTTTACAATTTCTGGTTACAGTAGTAACAGTAGTGGACAAAATATTGGAACTGCTTATATTTCTTTAAAAAGTTGGGATTTAAGACCTAATCTAAGTAGCCGTTCTGATATTATTGGTCAAAGAGCTGCCCAAACATTTGCCGATCCTAAATCACCTTATTTTATTCGTGATGCAAAAGTTATTGCTATGAATCCACCCGTTGTTCAAGGTTTAGGATCAACAGATGGATTTGAATTTCAACTTCAAGCAGATGCAATTACTTCAAGAACAACTCTTGCAGAGGTAAAAGAAAAAGTATTATTAGAAGCTGGTCAAAATAGTAAAATTAATTCAATCAGAGCAGATGGTTCAGATGATACTCCACAGTTAAAAATCGAATATGATACAGCAAAAGCTTTATCTTTAGGTCTTTCTATGAGTAATATTGATTATACACTTAGTGCTGCTTGGGCTGGTATTTATGTAAATGATTTTATTGATAGATCAAGAGTAAAAAGAGTTTATATTCAAGGTGATGCACCATTTAGATCAAAACCTGAGGATTTATATACATGGAAAGTTAGAAATGCAAATGGAACTATGACTTCTTTTTCAGAATTTGCAACTACAAAATGGGAATATGGTCCAGAAGAATTAAGCCGTTATAATGGTTTTGCTTCATATCAAATTCAAGGTTCAGCAAATAATGGAATTAGTTCTGGAACTGCTATGGATGAGATGGATAAAATTGCTGATAAACTTTCAAATGGAACAATGCATTCATGGAGTGGACTTTCATATCAAGAAAGATTATCAACGGGACAATCAGGTTTACTTTATGCAGTTTCTATTCTAATCATCTTTTTATGTTTGGCTGCTTTATATGAAAGTTGGTCTGTTCCTTTTTCTATTTTAATGGTTGTGCCATTAGGTATAGTAGGAGCCGTTTTAGCTGTTTATTTTAGAGGTTTAGACAATGATGTGTATTTCCAAGTTGCACTTCTAACAACCATAGGATTGGCTGCTAAAAATGCTATTTTGATTGTTGAGTTTGTAGATACTGCATATAAAAATGGTAAACCACTTCTTGAAGCTGCCATCGAGGGAGCAACTTTGAGATTAAGACCTATTGTTATGACTTCTTTAGCCTTTATTGCAGGAATTACTCCCCTTGCTTTATCTTCAGGAGCTGGTGCAAATAGTAGAATTTCTATTGGAACTGGAATTGTGGGTGGAACTTTAACTGCAACTATTTTGGCTATTTTCTTTGTACCATTATTTTTTGTTTTAATTAAAAAAGTTTTTTCATCAAAAGTAGAAAAACAATTAGAAAAAAAAGCAGGACAAAATGATTAAAACAAATATTTCAATAACACTTGCCTTAGTTCTTTTTACTGGTTGTTTTTCTTTAAAACCAGAACTTGAACCACTTGATTCAAAAGTTATTCCACTTGAATGGAAAAACCCAATTGATACAAAAAATCAAGATAATTTAACACAAACAAAACCCGTTTGGGAAGATTTTGTTCAAAATGAAACTTTGAAAAAAGTTGTTTCTTTGGCTGTAAAAAACAATAAAGATTTAAAAATCGCACTTTTAAATATCGAATCAGCAAGGGCAACATATAGAATTTCAAAAGCTGAGGATTTTCCCAAAATTAGTGCAAATGGTGCATTAACTAATTCAAAAAGTATAAACTCTTCAAATGGCACTACAATTTCACATAATTATTCTGCAACAATTGGAGCTTCTTATGAAATTGATTTATTTGGAAAAATAAAAAATCTAAATGAAAGTGCTTTACAAACATATCTTTCAACACAATTTGCAGCAAATGCCACAAAAGTTAGTTTAGTTTCTGAAACAATTAACGCATGGTTTACTTTAGCCACACACAAAGAACAATTAAGACTTTCAAATGAAACAGTACAAAATCTAGAAAAAGCTTATGAACTAACGCAAAAAAGATTCACAGCAGGTGTAATTTCTCAAGCTGATGTACTTGATGCAAAAGGTTCTTTAAATGAAGCGCAAATCAATGTTATTTCATATACAACAATGATTGAACAAGATAAAAATGCTTTAGAATTATTAATCGCTCAACCTTTAAATGCTGAGCTTTTACCAAAAGAGTTTAATAATTATGAAAATTGGCTTTTACTTGTAAAAGCTGGAATTTCATCAAATATTCTTCTTGGTCGTCCTGATATAATAGAAGCTGAACATAATCTAAAAGCAAAAAATGCAAATATAGGCGTTGCAAGAGCTGCGTTTTTCCCATCTATTTCATTAACTGCAAATACGGGAATTGCTAGTAAATCTCTTTCATCTTTATTTGATGGTGGAGCTCAAAATATTTGGTCTTTTTCTCCAAATATTTCTCTTCCTATTTTTAATGCTGGAGAAAATAGTGCAAATCTTGATTATACTTATGCACAAAGAGATATTGCACTTTCACAATATGAAAAAACTATTCAAACAGCATTCAAAGAGGTTTCAGATGCTCTTGCAACTAGAGCTACAATAAATGAGCAAATTACAAAACAAAAAGAGCTTGTAGATACGGTTTCAAAAAGATATGATTTAGCCCTAAAAGCATATAAAGTAGGAACAGGTTCATATCTTAATGTATTGATTTCACAAAGAACTCTTTATTCAGCGCAACAAACATTAATATCTAAATATCAAGAAGATTTAACAAATAGAGTAAATTTATATAGTGCTTTAGGTGGAAATGAAAATGTCCAAGAAACACAAAAAGTATCAGAAAAGTGAATATAGAATTTAGATTTTTACAAAAAGCTATTGTCGATAAAAACTATATTTCTTTTACTTATGAAAATAAAAACTATAAAAATATCAAAGCTTTAAAACTAGATGAAAAAAACAAAGTTTTTTGTGATAATGGTATTTTTGAGTTTGAAAAAATCAAGAGGTTAGTGATTTTAAAAGAGAGGTTTTAATCTCTCAAAATAAAGGATTTACCTTGATAGAACTATTATTTAACAAACTTATGCCAATTGTAATACTAATAATAATCGGTTATTATTGGAAGAAAAAAGAGTTACCATTTGATAAAGATATGATTAGTTCTTTGATAATGAACCTTGGAACTCCTGCTTTATTAATTGCTTCAATAAACAATAAAGATTTAACTACAAATAATATGATAACTATTTTAATATACGGAACATCAATAATTATCATTTGTACAATATTTACAATGCTTTATTTAAAACTTGAGAAAAAACCAATAAGACCATTTCTTCAAAGTTTTATTTTTCCAAATACGGGAGGACTTGGATTACCAATCGTATATGTATTATTAGGAGAAACTGCATTTGTTTATGCTATTACTTTTTCTACTTTGATTAATATTTATCATTTTACTATTGGATTATGGCTTGCAAATAATTCATTAAATATTAAAAAAGCCTTACAAACACCTATTTTATACGCTTTGATTATTGCCTTAACTCTAAAAGGAACAAATACATCTGTCCCTCTTGTAATTGAAGATGTATGTCATATGTTAGGTGGAATAGTAATACCTTTATTACTTATTGCTTTTGGTTCATCATTAGTTGGTATTAAAATCCTGCAAAATATGAAAGCTGTAAGAATGGGTGTTGCAAGAGTCATTATTGGTTTTATTGTGGTTTATGTAACTTTCTCTTTTGGGAATTTTGAAAAAATATTAATAGACACCCTAATCATTCAATACTCAATGCCAATAGCCTCAGCTAGTTATCTTTTTGCCCTAAGATTTAATGGACCAGCAGATGAAATAGCAGTAATGACAGCTTCAAGTACAATTGCTGTGCTGTTTTTACTTCCGGTTATTATTTTTGTGGTGCATTAAGAATTTTGACAAATTCTAGTATATAGCATATAATACTATTAAAAGTACTATTAGGAGTATTATATGATTATAAATGCCAATGATATAAAAACAAAAGGTGTTTCAATCTTTGCAAACCTTCTTGAAAAGTTTGATGAATTAATCATCAATGTAAGTGGTAAAAACCAATATGTGGTACTTGATATAGAAAGATATAAAGAATTAAGAGCAAATGAACTTGATTTAGCATACTTAAAATCTCTTCAAGATATACAAAATGGTAACTTCAAAGTTCAAACAGCAAGTGAACATATTGATGAGTTAAGAAATGAATTATAAGTTAGTAATCACAGATGAATATAAAAAACGATTAAAAAAGTTCCTAAAAAAACACCCTGATATGTTTGAAAGATATGCAAAATGCATCTTTATATTAGAAAATGACCCTTTTCATCCAAGTCTTAGACTTCATAAATTAAAGGGTAAATTAACTGATTTTCACTCTATTTCTATAAATATGGAATATAGAGTGATTATTGATTTTATCATTAAAAATGGTGAGATTATTCCCATTGATATTGGGACGCATGATGATGTGTATTAGAAAATATTCTTTTATATCTGAATCAATAATTCTTTAAATTCATTATCTGTTAACGATTATTTATTTCCCCAAACTCTTCCCAACCAAATAACCACTCGCCCACGCAAACTGTAGATTAAATCCACCCCTATTTCCTACTATATCTAGAACTTCTCCGGCAAAATATAAACCTTTTACCAACTTACTCTCATAAGTTTTATTATCAACCTCAGCAGTTCGTACACCTCCACCACTGGCTTCTGCGTGACCAAATCCTTGTGAATCTATTACTTTTAATTTCCATTGATTTAGTTGATATGAGATAGCTTTTATTTGTTTGGCATTTATTTCAGAGGCTTTTGTGTTTAGGTCAATTTTGCAAATATCTAATAAAACTGGTGCTATTTTATTTGATATTATTCCTGTTAGAATATCTACTGCTTTTTGATTTGGTACTGTTTTAAAAAGTGCTTGGATTTGGTCTGCTAAATCATTTCTATTTATTTTAGGAAAAAAGTTTATTGCTATTTTTACATCTTGATATGATGTTAGATTTAAAACTGCTAATTGTGAAATATCAAGTATCGCAAAACCTGAAACACCATAACTTGTAAAAAGTACATCTCCAAATATTTCTTGCTCTAAATTTCCATTTACAAATAAACTTACATTACACTCTTTTTTTACACCTTGAAGTTTTCCATTATAAGTGTTTTCAGTTTTTAATCCTACTAAAGATGGATAAGTTGGATTATATGAGTGTCCGAATTTTGAAGCGAAATCAAGTCCGATTTCTGAAGCATTTAGTTGTGGAGCGGCACCTAAACCATTTGAAATTAGCACTTTATCATAATCTTTAAATTCTTTTTCATTGGTTCTTATTATAAACTTTTCACCCTCTTTTTCAATGTCATTTATAAAAGTCTCTAAAAAGTCTCTAACATCTAACTCTTGTAAAGCTAACTCCAAAAGATTAGTTACAGATTTTGCTTCATTTGAAAGTGGATATACTTTTCCACTCTCTTTTATATCAAGCAAAAGTCCGATACTTTTACAAAACTTTTCAAAAGCTTTGAAATCGAACTCTTTTAGTGCATAATTTACAAAATCTGGATTTTCACCTATATAATTTTTTGAAGTGATTTGAGAATTTGAGATATTACATCTTCCATTTCCACTTGCTAATATTTTTTTACCTATACTTTTATTTGCATCAAATAAATCAATTTGCAGATTTTTATTTAATCTTTTAGCAGTAATCGCTGCCATAATCCCAGCAGCTCCTGCTCCTATAATTGCTATTTTCAAATTC
>JAGOIF010000176.1 GCA_017995775.1 Aliarcobacter sp. | reverse complement strand
AGCTTTTATGTGTTAATCATTATCTTTCATTTCATCAAATAAATTTTTAGTTAAATATTCTAATGTTACATAAAAATCAACTTCTTTAAAATTACTATAATCATTTATAATCAATTTTATTATAATATTTTCATAACCATAAATATAAGTAGTTTCTTTGTTTTTATATCTAAAAGATTTAATTCTGCATCAAGATCTTCAATAATTCTTTTAACTTCTTTTAGAACTCTTTGGCATTCATTAAAATTTACCTTTTGGTAATTGCTCAAGATAAATTGCCATACCATAAATAGTCACTTTTTGATTGTATTTATTGATACCATCAGCCCAGTATAATGTTGATATTCTACCTGCATTTCTTTCTCTTTTTGAATGTAGAACTAATTCTCTAACAACAGCATTATCAGAATTTATATACATGTTGGATACATCAGTAACAGTAGTCATTAAAGGAATTCCCAATGTCTCATAATGCACAAATATACCGGTAACTGTTCTACCATCTCTTGATTCTAAATAATTGTCATAATTGCCACACTTTTTATCACTGAATTTAAAGTTTTCATCTTTACCAACCTCAATTAAAGCCTTTTGAAATGAATAACATGAATTCATAAAATCTGAATTCAATTCAATTCCAAATAATGATGCTGTTTGATTATTTCTAAATTCAGTCTCTTGTTCTTCAGTATATGGACCTTCACCATAATTCTTGATATAAGCATTACCAGACACACTTAAAATCAAAAATCCAATAACAAATATTTTTATAATTTTTTTCATTTTTATCCTTTTATTTTTCTAAAATTGTTTTTAATTTCATTTTTACTATAGATTTTCTCTCATCCACAAACTCTTTAAAGTTTTCAAATGATAAATCAATATCAGGTATCAAATGAGTATCCAAAAACTGTTTTCTAGTTGATGAATTTGTACTTTTATTAACCCAATCTTTTAAAGATAAATCACTCTTTGACTTATTCTCATTTGCATCAAGCATCTGTAAATTGTAAATCCCATTATAAATATTTGCTTGAAAATACTCATTTTTTATAGTTTCATCAAGATTTAATTTTTCAATCTCATCTTTAGTAAATTTTGAAATTGGGTGCAAATGGTCTTTATCGAAATTATTATTTTTATAATCCAAATTTGGATATAAAAGAGATAAAATAGAAAAAGCATATTTATCTTCTTTTTGTGTAGTAAGTATTGTATCAATAAACTCATCACTAATTGAAGTATCTTTTTCTATACTATTTAAAATCTTATCAAATTGAAATTCACTTATATTTTCATCTATTTTAAACTTATCAAAATCACTTGTAAAAGCTTTTCTAATTTGTGTTAAAACTGTATCTGATTGCGAACCAAATACCATTTTTATAAGCATTATATGTAACCATTTTTTAATATTTTCTCTATCTTTTTCAAATTTTACACTCACTGAAAAGTCTTTTATTATAGATTTATGATAAATATAATAAATGATAGGTATTAAAGCATTTTTTGAAGTTAAAGTTAAATCACTAAAGCCAAAAGTTTTTACTAAATCAAACACTTCTAAAATAGCATTTCGAATTTCGCTCCATTTATCTTCAAAATTTCTTGCATTCTCTTTTGAGAAGTTTGTTACTTTAAATTTTATATCTTTGCTATAAAGATATAAAAATACTTTTAAAATAAAGTCTTTTGATATTAAAAAGCCTTTATCTCTAATATTATCTACTAGATTATGTATTACTTCCCTAGCATCATTATTTTCCCAATTTGCAACTGCTATTGACATTATTAAATCAGAAAAGTTAAGTGGTTCTCCACCACTATTGATTCTAATAAAGATATTTAAAGCTTTATCCAAATCTTGCTCTTTTTCAAGAAAAAAGTTAATAAGCTCCTTTTCTAAAATAGTTTTTCTTAGTTGTCTAAGTATTTCTTTTTCAGTTTGATTAAATTTTTCAACAAATTCATCAAATTTATTATCATTTTGATAATTTAAAATTTCACCAATTCTAAACCACTTTTGCTCTTTTATATCTTGAAATATTTCTTTCTCTTTTGTATCTTCTTTTTTTAGAAATTTAAACTCATAAACTCTACCATCTTCTTCATCTTTTAGCTTATTTGTTATATTTAAGTATAACTGTCTAGTTGGAATACTCCACTCTGTATCTTCCCATTTTTTCTTATAATCTTTATAAGCATAACTACCTTTTAACCCAATATAAAGTGAAGTTAATCTTTGTTGCCCATCTAAAATAGCTTTAAATTCATCTATACCATCTACTGAAATCTCACTATTGTGAGTTTTATACTTTTCCCTATATTTACTGATAAATTTGTAAAATTTATAACCTTTTTTAACTTCACTATTCACTTGCCAAAACAGAAAAGAACTAATTGGATAATTTTTCATAAGAGAGTCAAATAACCACTCTACTTTTTCATGTTTCCAAATAAACTCTCTTTGTATTGAAGGCAACAGAAATTTATTGCTTTCAATATTTTCTATTGCCTCTTTAATTGTGATTGGTGTTTGAAATGACATTTCTATTTCCTTTTATTTATTTTATTTTTTTATTGCATTCGGGTAATTGAGTTTTTTGAAGTTTTTGGTACTCTTTTGCTAAATCATTTTTTTCTAAGACTATAGCATTTTCAATCAATTTATTAATTATACAGTTTCCATCTTTATCAATATCAAAAGGTAAATTATTTTCAATAAATGTTTTTTTCTTATTAAGAACTTCATCTACTTTCTTTTTATCTTTTTCTAAAGATTTTTCATAAGCTATTTTTTTCTCTTCCATAAACTTTACTACTTCATCTTTAAATACTAAATTTTCCTTTTTTAATACAAAATATAGTTTATCATTTTTTGAATCTTCAACAGCATTATCTCCTGCAATACCTATAAAATAATATCCTATAATTATAGATATAATTAGTGTAATGATTTTCCCCATTATTTTTTATCTCCATTTAGCAACTTTTCTTTACTCCACTCTACATATTTATTCTGTAACTCTGAATTTCTAAACTTATACTTTTCTACAAGTGCCTGTTCAAAAATAACTTCTCTAATCTTATCTTCTTTTTTTACATCAAAATATACTGGAATGAACATTCCAATAACAAAACCAAGAACAAATAATCCACCCAAAATAGATGGTTTTTCCTCTTCAATTATATAACCTATAATTTTTCCTGACATAATTTTCTCCTTGCTCAAACTAACTATAGTTATTTTGAATAGTATAACTTATTCTAAGAGAAAAAACTTAACTATAGTTATTTTTTAAGGTTTATTTTACATAACTATAGTCATTTGTTACAAATTGTCAATATTTCTATACTTATAGTTAGTTTAACCATAGGTAGGCAAGATGAAAGAGTGTAATATTTCAGGAAATGATATTGAAAATATTTATAAAAAAATAGGTGAAAATGTTAAAAATATAAGAACTTCCAAAAATATATCTCAGCTTGCACTATCTTTAGCTATTGGACATAAATCTGTAGGTACAGTATCTGTTGCAGAGCTTTATCACA
>JAGOIF010000175.1 GCA_017995775.1 Aliarcobacter sp. | reverse complement strand
GGAACTCCTGGTGGAATGCCAGATTGGGGAAAATCTGGTGAATTAACAGCTGCTCAAACTGAATTAATGGCAAAATATATTCAAGTAGAGGCTCAAACTCCACCTGAAAAATCTATTGCTGATATGAAAAAATCTCATAAAGTTTTAGTTCCTGTAAAAGATAGACCAACAAAACCTGAAGTTGGTGCTGAAAACTGGAAAGATTATTTCTCAGTAATCTTAAGAGATGTTGGACAAATTGCTATTATTGATGGTAAAACAAAAGAGATTAAATCAGTTGTTCCATCTGGATTTGCTACACATATTACAAGAACTAGTGCATCTGGAAGATATATCTATGTAATTGGTAGAGACGGAAAAGCATCTATGATTGATATTTGGATGAAAGAGCCTAAAAATGTTGCTGAAATTCAAGTATGTAACGATGCTAGAGCAATTGATACATCTAAACACAAAGATTATCTTGACAAATATGCGGTTGTTGGTTGTTACTGGCCACCATCGATTGTAACACTTGAGGCTGATACTCTTGATCCATTAAAAATAGTTTCAACAGCAAGTTATACATATGATGAAAACTCATATTTAAGAGAAGCTAGAGTTGCTGCTATTATTGCATCACATGATAAACCAGAATGGGTTATTAATATTAAAGAGACAGGACAAGTTTGGTTGTATGACTACTCGAATATTAAAAATCCAAAAATAACTATGGTTGAAGCAGAGAGATTTTTACACGACGGTGGTTGGGATTTATCAAAAAGATATTTCTTAACAGCTGCAAATGCTAGAGATGTTATCTCTGTTATTGATACAAAAGAAGGAAAATTAGTTAAAAATATTCCATCTGAAGGTAACAAACCACACCCAGGACGAGGTGCAAACGTAGATCATAAAACTTATGGACCACTATGGGCATCAGGACATATTGGATCTAATGATATTATTTTTATTGGAACAGATCCTGTAAAATATCCAGCTAATGCATGGAAAGTTGTTAAAAAAATTAATTTACCTGGAGAAGGTGGTGGAAACTTATTTGTTAAAACACACCCAAATTCACAATATATCTTTGCTGATAGACCAGTGCATCCAGATAGAAAATTACAAACATCAATATATGTAATTGATAAAGATAAGCTTGAAATTGTAAAAACTATTCAAATACCTGAAAAATATCTACCTTCTGTTAAAGTTGGAGAAAAAGTAGTAGAATCAAGAGGACCTGTTCACTTTGAATTTAATGCTGATGGTACAGAGGTTTGGACAAGTATTTGGGGTAACAAAGAGGTTGCAAGTGCAATTTTAATTTATGATGCAAAAACATTAGAGTTAAAATCTGTAATTGAAGACCCTAGAATTAAAACACCAACTGGTAAGTTTAATGTTACAAATACAATGAAAGACGTTTATTAAAAAAACTATATCAAGCCTTTTGGCTTGATATAACTATCTTTAAAATTTTTATGGTTAATTTATGAAAATAATATTAAAACTATCACTTTTATCTATAATCCTTTTTTTAAGCAATTCTTATGCCGCAATAGATGGTGCAGCAGGACATATGATTGAAGCATTGCCTAAAAAAGAGATAGGGAAAGAGTTATATAGTAAATATTGTATCTCTTGCCATCATGAAAATAGATTGGGAGTTAAAAATATTTCTCTTCTTCCAGATGATTTAAAAATATATATGGAGAAAGATTTAGTAAAAATAATTAAAGATAGTTGTTATAAAGAAAATATATTAAAATATAACTCTTTAACACTATATGAACTTCATCAAATAGCAAGATATATTAAAAAATAGGAGATTTTATGAAAATTATTACTAGCCTTTTAGTGGCATCAACAATAGCATTAAATGCTCAGGTTTTAGCAACAGTTAATAGCGAAGATGTATCAAAAAATGATGTAGAAAATTTTTTAAAAGCTACAAACAGTGATATTGCTTATGATAAAATGGATAGCAAAGCAAAAAATCTTGCTCTTCATCAAACAATTGAGAAAACTCTTTTAATTCAAGAAGCAAAAAAAGAGAAGCTAGATAAAAGTAAAGATTTTTTGCAAACTTTAGAAGATTTTAAAAAATCTTTACTGGTTGAGCAGTTTATGAAAAGTGAATTTTCAAAAATAAAAATATCAAAAGAGGAAGTTGAAAACTACTATAATGCACATTTATATGAGTTTCAACAAGATAAAAAATTAAAAGCTAGACATATTTTAGTAGAAGATTTAAAAAAGGCTTTAGATATTACAAAAGAGCTAGAAGCTTCAAAAAACAAAGAGATAAGTTTTGTGGAACTTGCTAGTAAATACTCAATAGATGGTTCAAGAGAAAAAGGTGGGGATATTGGTTGGTTTAAAAAAGGTGATATGATAGATGAGTTTTGGGATGCAAGTCTTGCTTTAAAGCCACAAGAGTTTACTAAAGAGCCTGTAAAATCAATGTTTGGTTACCATATCATTTTTTTAGATGAAATTCAAGAGCCTTTAACAATTAAATTAGAACAAGTTTATAGTAATATTGAAAATCAAATTAGAATGGAGAGATTTCAATCTATAATTGATGAGAAGATTAAGGGTATTAAAAAAGAAGCAAAGATTACTATTAAGTAATTTTTTGTAAAAAAGGGGTTTATTGTGAGATATTTTTTTATATTAGTTTTACTAATTATAAATTTAAAAGCTTCACAAGATAGTGGAGAGAAGGTTTTTAAACAATATTGTTGGGGTTGTCATCATCAAACATCTTTGGCATTTGGTCCATCGTTTAGTGAAATTGCAAACAAAAGAGATAGTGGGCAAATTATTGCACATATAGTAAATCCAAAGAGTAATTTTGAAGCTTTGGGATACAAAAGAAGTGCAATGCCACCATTTCCACAATTAAATGCACAAGAGCTTCAAGATATTACAAATTTCATTTTAAGTTTTAAGGATAAATAATGTTTAGATTATCAAACCTTATAAAATCTACTTTAGAAAATCAAAAAAGTAGAAGCTTAGATGGAAGTATTATTATTTGGAATATGACAAATAGATGTAATTTGCTTTGTCATCACTGTTATAGTAAAGCTAGTGCAAACGAAAAAGAGACTTTGGCTTTGGAAGATATTTTAAGCACTATTCCAAAACTTAAAAAGGCTGGTGTAAATTTTGTGATTTTTAGTGGTGGTGAGCCACTTTTAAGAAAAGATATATTTGAAATAGCTCAAGCTATGAAAGATAATAAAATTATGACCTATTTATCTACAAATGGTACATATATTACAGAAAAAAATGCACAAAAAATTATTGATACTTTTAACTATATAGGTATTTCAATAGATGGAATAGGTGAAGTTCACGACTATTTTAGAGGGCAAAAAGGCTCTTATGATAAGAGTATAAATGCTATAAAAATTATTCAAAATATGGGTGGAAATGCTGGTATTAGATTTACGATTACAAAAGAGACTGAAAGTAGTTTTTATGATATTTTTACTCTTGCAGAAGAGTTAAATGTAAACAAAATATATATCTCTCATCTTGTTTATTCAGGTCGTGGAAAAGAGAACCTTGAAATTGATATATCTAAAG
>JAGOIF010000174.1 GCA_017995775.1 Aliarcobacter sp. | reverse complement strand
TATTCTGAAATCATCTCATTTAACATTGTGTCGTCTTCAACTAATAAAATTTTCATAAGATATCCTTAAATGTATATGTAAACGAAGCCCAATTTTCACCTGATTCTAGTTTTATTCCAACATTTTCTTCACTACAAATTCTTTTTACTAAATTTAGTCCAAGACCAAATCCCTCTTTTGAAACTTCTTCTCTATAATACTCTTCAAATATTTTTTGAGGATCTAGAATTTGTGCAGATTTACTCTCTACTAAGAAATCACAATCTTTATTTTTTGTTTCTAATTTTATGTGTATAATCTCATTTGGAAGGGTATATTTAATTGCATTTGTTAAATTATTATCTACAATTCTTTGAAGTTTTGTTTCATTGAATTTTAAAATGATTTTATTTTTAGAGCTTTTAAATATAAATTTCGATTTTACTTTTAATGCAGAAGATGAGAAAAAATCTATTCTTGCTCTAATAAAATCAACTAAATCTATCTCATGAATAGCATTATTTACTTGATCTTTTTTTACTAAATAACTTAAATCATCATAAATACTAAAAATATTTTTCATAGCAACTTCGATATTAGATAGGTATTTATTTTTCCCAAATTCCATTTCAAACATTTCAATGTTTCCCATAATAACAGATAAGGGAGTATTTGTTTCATGAACAGCATGTTTTAAAAACTGTTTTTGAGAAGTTATTAAATTCTGAGCATAAATATTACCCTCTTCAAGCTCTTTTGATTGAATATTATAATCAGTTGAAGATTGTTGTATTAGATGCGTTAATGCTTGTAAACTTTTCGCATGATCACTAAGAGTTGAACTTTCATTTTCATATATCTCTTCTTTTTCATATTTTGCATCATCTTTTTCACTTAGTGCTAATATTGTTAAAGTTTGATTTAAAAGTTCATTGTTTCCATTATTATGATAAAACTCTCCATATGTGAAAAAACCAGCGGTTGGAGCAATTTTTGAGAAAGGTTTAATCTCTACATTAATTAAATCAGGCATATATCTTCGTCTTGCCATACAAGCATATATGAAAAAAGTTTCCGTATCTTTTATACAATATTTACTAAATAATGATTTTAAAGGATTGTTCATAATTAATTCAACATTCCCAAATCCTAATTTTACGATATCTCCTTTGTGAAGATTTCCAGCAAAACTTAAACTTCCATCTTCATGTTTTGCAATAACTGCTCTTGCTATTGGAATTTTATTTCTTTGTATGATTAATGGAAATTCAATTCCAGTTGCAGGAAGTGAGCTAGCCACATAAGTACCTAAGTATTTTTCATAAAAGTCTAAAGGTGTAAGTCCTGATATTTTATAAACTCTATTTCCAATAACTTCATCAATAGTATGCTCAATTCCAATTGGTGACCAATTAAAATTGTAGGCACTACAAACTTTTAAAGATGAAGAATTCAAAGATACTCCAACAGCTCCTTGTGTTAATATTTTATTCTGACAAGAAATAAATGTTTGCATAAAATCAGCATTATCTCCAGCCATTCCACCACATACAAGCATCTTGTCATTGATTGAACTAACTCCATTTAGAAATTCTTCACCATTTGTTTTAGCCCCATCTGTAAATGTAATTAAAAGTTTGGTGTCTTCACTACAAAGTAATGATGCTAATTTTACACCATTTGAAAAAGAGTCAATTTCATCTACGGAAACGATTTTTAAAGTAGTTTCTTTAAATACTGAAATTGTAATTACTGTATTTAATGTAGTGATCTGTGAATTGTTTATTTCTCCATCCGTTGAAGAACCTATACAAACAGCTTGAGGTAGTTCTTTTGCGATTACATTTAAGATATATTCTAAGATATCTTTCTTTTCTCCACAAAATATTTGAATTAATAAATTTTTTTCATTCTTAAAAATAGAAAAATCTATCATGCTTTCGATTGGTTTTTGATTTAGTGTGTAATTAAATGTTTTCATAAAAAAAGTTTAGCAGATATTTTGAAAATATCAAAGAAAAAAAACTCTTAGAAAGCACGAAAACAAAGCGATTTGTAACAAATATCATCACCGCTATACTCACGCTATACTAATGCTAATTTCACGCTATACTTGTGGAGTAAGATTTCAATAAGCAAAAAGACAAGTTAAGAAATTTAACCTCTTTTTCAAAATATAAAATAAACAAAAGGATATAAAATGATCTATAATAAACCAAACTATAAAGCTCAATATGAGAACTTCATCGGTGGAGAATGGATTGCTCCTACAAGTGGTGAATATTTTGATAATATCTCTCCTGTTGATGGAAAAGTATTAACAAAAGTTCCAAGATCAAATGAAAAAGATGTTGAAACTGCAATCTTAGCTGCTGATAAAGCATTTCAATCATTTAAACACACATCTGTTATTGAAAGAAGTAATTTATTAAATAAAATTGCAGATGCAATTGAGGGAAATCTTGAAGCATTAGCAATTGCTGAAACTTTAGATAATGGTAAAACTATTAGAGAAACTCTATTAGCTGACGTTCCTTTAGTTGTAGATCATTTTAGATACTTTGCATCTGTAATCAGAGCTGAAACTGGAACGGTTTCAGATTTAGATGAAAATACAATTTCACAAGAAATTCATGAGCCATATGGTGTTGTTGCACAAATTATTCCTTGGAATTTTCCATTATTAATGGCTGCTTGGAAACTAGCACCTGCATTAGCTGCTGGAAATTGCGTTGTAATGAAACCAGCATCAGCAACTCCTATGTCAATTTTAATATTAATGGAAACAATTCAATCAGTATTACCAAAAGGTGTTATTAATATTATTAATGGTGCTGGTGGAAAAATTGGTAAATTCCTTTCAACTCATCCATTAGTTAAAAAAGTTGCATTTACAGGTGAAACATCAACTGGTCAATTAATTATGCAATATGCAACTGAAAATATTATTCCTTCAACATTAGAACTTGGTGGAAAATCACCAAATATCTTCTTAGAATCAATCATGGACGCGGATGATGAATTCTTTGATAAAGCAATTGAAGGTTTAGTATTATTTGCATTTAACTCAGGAGAAGTTTGTTCTTGTCCTTCAAGAGCGATAATTCAAGAATCAATTTATGAGCCATTTATGGCAAGAGTACTTGAGAGAGTTAAAGCAATTAAATTAGGAAATCCTTTAGATTCTGATAATATGATGGGTGCTCAATGTTCTTTAAGTCAAAAAGAAAAGATCATGGATTACATCAGAATTGGTAAAGAAGAGGGTGCTGAATTATTAATCGGTGGTGATGTTTATGAATCAAAAACTAATCCAGATGGTTTTTATATTCAACCAACATTATTCAAAGGTCATAACAAAATGAGAATTTTCCAAGAAGAAATTTTTGGTCCAGTTCTAGCAGTTACTACTTTTAAAACTGAAGAAGAAGCTTTAGAAATTGCAAATGATACAATTTATGGTTTAGGTTCAGGTGTTTGGTCAAGAGATGCTCACCAATTACATAAATTCTCAAGAGGAATTGAAGCTGGAAGAGTTTGGGTAAATTGTTATCACTTATATCCTTCACATGCATCATTTGGTGGATACAAAAAATCAGGAATTGG
>JAGOIF010000173.1 GCA_017995775.1 Aliarcobacter sp. | reverse complement strand
CTGTATTTAAATCAAATCCATCATTTTCCATTTGAACTAACCAAGTTTTATGTTTTTTTAATGGTGTATCTTTTTTTAAAAATAAAATACTAGTTTTAACATCAGTATATGGATTAAAAATGCCTTGTGGTAATGAAATTATACTTTCAACTGTAATATTATTTTGTAAATATTCTCTAAATGCAGAATGTTTATTATCAAAAAGTAATTTTTCTCCAACTATACAAGCAATTCTTCCTCCTGCTTTTACAGACTCAATCATGTGTTTAATAAATAATTCATCTGCCTTAGATGGTTCTTCTAAAGCATAAGGGTGATTTGCCATTACAATGTCAAATTTTCCAAAAAAACTCTTGTGATAATCAATTACACGGTCATTAACTGCCTTTACTTCACTAAAATCTATCTGAGGAGTAATCTCATCTTTTTGCATTTTTATTTTTGCTTTAAAGTATACTTTATTTGAAGATATTCCCTCTTCAATCACAAGTTCATTTGTCAATTTATCATAAGGTAAATGTACTTTTTCAGTACCTGAAAAATCAACTTTATAATCTATTTGTTCATTTGGAATGGTTATAAACTTTTTATTTTCTTTGACTTTTTCAAGTTTATAAAACTTTTTATAACTTAAAGCATTTTCATTAGAAATATGATTATGTCCGTCTCCTAATAAAATCATATTTAGTTTTGTTAGCATAACGGTACTATCTTTTAATTCATTTCCAAAAACTACTTCTTTTTTCAAATCCAACTGTGTTACACCATATTTACTATAACTATCTATATACGCTAAAAAAGATTGAATTAAAAACCCTCCAGAACCACAAGCAGGGTCATAAATTTTCTCAATATATTTTATTCTTCTATTTCCAAATTCATCTAATATAAATTCATTTTCTTCATCTTTTTCAAATGTAATTATTGGTGCAACAAGAGATATAATTAAATCAATAATATGTCTTGGAGTAAAAAATTCTCCAATTTTTCTATCTTTTGAATCTTTTTGGTAATATTCTAAGGCATTTCCTTTTACATCAGTCATTCTGTCAATATTACAATTATTAAACATTGTATTTATAGTTCTTGCTAAATCTTTAGAAGCTTGTTCATTAACTTTAATTAATTTTTCAGGAAATACATTTTCATATTGCTCATTTAAAAACTTTTTAAATACATCATTTACTATATCCACATCTCCTTGCTCCAAAAATTCCCAAATAGTTTTTCCCATTTTACTTTTAAATTTTTCATCAAGTTTATCGTTTGAAAAAATTTTTAGAAAAATAAAAATAGAAATTTCTGCTGCCTTATCAATTGCGGATAAACTGCTTTTAGCCATTCTAAAAATGTTATCACATTGTGAAAAATAGGGTTCCAATAATTCTTTAGATATATTTTTTTCTATTTGAGAAGAAAACATATTCCCATATTTAGATATAGATAACAATAAATCAAATTGTGGCATTGTTGTCAATGGATTATCATCTATAAATATATCAACCCATTCATTTTTTTCAATATTCTTTAAATATTTAATTACAAAATTAAATCCATCATATCCAAATGCAATTTTAATTTTTTCTTCATGCTTTAAATTATATTCCTTTAAATATATTTCGATACATTCATTTATCCCTTTGAAGCTATTGTCATTACCTAATAAATCGGGTTTTTTAACATCTCCTATAGCAATAATTTTTTTACTTATTTCATTTTCATAAAAAACATAATCTGGATAACCAATTTTAGTTCCCGTTTTAGATGGAAAAACATCGAGTTTACTTCTAGCTGTTCTTTTTGTATAATATTTTCCCACTTCACCATATCCAATATCTTTTAAATAATTTTCAAAAGCTGATTCAACCTCTGATTCATTGGCTGTTACGGAATATACTTTACTAGTTTGTATAATTTTAATATTATTTAATACTTCACCATTAGCTATATTTTTAATTCTCATTTGTACTCCATTGGGTTCTTATAATTTTAAAATTGTAATACAATTAATTTATATTACATATTGACATACTATTTCTTTTTTTTCTTAAAAAGAGTATTGTCATCACTCCTTCTTCTTGCCTTTTGCTCTTCTAAATCAAGTTTTTCAAAAAGATGTTTATATTCCAAACCTTTATCAACCATTTCACCAAGTAAAACAGCAATAACAGCTGTGTTTTTAGGCATCTTTTCTTTAGATTTTAAATTTGTAATTGAATTGGGATTTGCTTTTATTAATTCAGCAAATTCCTTAATATCAAGTCCAGCTTTTGCAATATTTCTTGTTAATTCTTCATAATTCATATAAATATATTAACAAAGAACTGCTTAAAATTTGATAAATTAAAATAAATAAATATATGTATTTAATAAATATAAAAATGTATATTTAATATTGACACACATTAAAAAATGTGCTATAATAAAAAATCTTTAGTTTAAGGACAAAAAAATGTCACAACATTTCCTATTATCTTCAAAAGCAAGAAGTTTAAGTATTATGAATATTGTTAAAATGTCTGATATGGAAGCCTTTGAAATGTTTAAATCTATTAGATGGAGTGAAACAAATGGAGATGTTGTTTGTCCTTGTTGTGGAAGCTTAGAGAAACCATATTTTTTAAAAACTAGAATGCAATTTAGATGTAAAGAGTGTTTTTATACTTTTTCTGTAACAAGTGGAACTATTTTTGCGAATCATAAATTGCCATTACAAACTTATCTTTTAGCAATAGCACTTTTTACAAATTCTGTAAAATCTATTTCAGCTTTACAATTAAGTAGAGATTTAAATGTTCAATATAAAACAGCTTGGGTTTTGTCTCATAAAATCAGAGAATCATTAATGGATTATAATAGTGATGAAAAATTTGAGGGAACTTGTGAAATGGATGGTGTTTATGTAAATCATTATGTAAGACCAAAAAACAATATAGATTTTAGAGTTGATAGAAGAAAAGTATATAAACCAAATAAAAGAGTTGTAATAAGTCTTAGACAAAGAGCAGAAGATGGAGATGAAGTTGTAGGAGCAGTTAAAACTAAAACTTTTGTACTAAAAAGTGAAAATGGATTTGATATTAAAACTATTGCTCATAAATATATTAAAGTTGGAACAACAATTCATACAGATGAATCAAATGCTTATGATGATTTAACAGCTCATTATGATATGAATAGAGTAAACCACCAAATTGAATACAGAGGTATTTATGGAGAAAATAATAACCAAAGTGAAAGTTACAATGCAAGATTTAGAAGAATGCAATATGGTAACTTACATAAAATTGGAAATTTATATCTTTCAAACTATGCAAATGAGATAGCTTATAGAGAAGATACACGAAGATGGAACAATAATAAAATTTTTACAAACATTTTAACAAGATGTCTAACTTCAAATGTATCTAATGAATTTTGTGGATATTGGCAAGGAAATAAAAGATTATCTGAAAGACTAGGAGTTTAAATCTCTTTAATTTTCCAAACGATAGATAAACCCTCTTTAGATACTTTCTCAACTAAATTATTTGATAAACAAGTATTTAAAGCTAATAAAATCGATTTTTGAAAGTTTGATTTATCTG
>JAGOIF010000172.1 GCA_017995775.1 Aliarcobacter sp. | reverse complement strand
ATACAAAACTTTATTGTTGATTCTCTAAACTCTTGTGAGTAATTACTTTTTCTCATTTTTATTCTCCGCTTTCACTAATTTTAACATAGTTATTTTCTATGTCCTATTTAGTGTAGCCAGATCAAGTATTAACAATATTAATATTAAAACTTTTTCAAATGAATATTTACTTTTTTATCTTTGCTTACATGGTTGTAAGCATTTATTTAGTAGATTATCTTGGCTATTAGATATTCATAAAATTATTAGTTCATTAAACATTAATTGGGAAAAATTTATAAAAATACTAGAAGAACATAATACAAAATCATTAGTGTACACAAGTTTGTTTTTATCTGAAAAGATATTTGAAACAAAACTACCTGAGTTGATTAAAATAAAACATCAAAATAAATATCGAAGATTAATTAAATATATATTAAACAATAATGAAGATTTTGAAGTTACAGATAAGTTTTCTTTTGTTCACTTGTTATTGTTTGATAGCTTTAAAGAAAAGTTTTTATATACATTTTATATTTTTCGTCCAAGCTTTTTAGATTATCAAAGTTTGGATAAAGAGTATAAGTCTGAATTAGTATATTACTTAATCAGACCTATTAATATATTATCAAGATTATTTAAGAAGTTAAAATAATTCTGAGTATTTTTCTGAAATAGTTTTCCATGTATATTTTCTATCTGCTATTTCTTTCATATCTTTTGAAATAGTATCTAGTACATCTTCATCTATCTTATCAAGTAATTTAATCAATTCAATCGAAGAATTAAAATATTTAGCTTTGCCATCAGTTGTTTCTTTATTATAATTGATACCATATGCAAAAATAGGAAGAGCAAGTGCCATTGCTTCAACAAGTGATGGATTTGTACCACCCGCACTATGTCCATGCAAATAAATATAACAATTTGATCTTATTTGATTTAATATATTTTGATCATAAATTGGATCTAATATTTTTATATTTTTATATTTTGAATATTTGTATTTTAAATTTTTTCCATAGCTACTAGCTTCCCAATTTCCAATAATAACAAAAGTTAAGTTTTCATTTTTTGAAAGGGCTTTTAAAATCATATGAATATTATTTTCAGGTTCTATTCTACATACTTTAAATGCATATTTATTGTCTAAAAAAGTATATCTTTCTTTTAGTTCTTTTGATATTTCCATTTTGTTTACATGATCAGCACCATAGGCTATGAGTTCACTTTTTGCTCCATATTCTGAAAATACATAATCTTGAATAACTTTATTATCTGCAACAACAACATCACTATATTTTACAGCAAGTTTTTCTGAAAATTTTAAAAACCATTTTGCATATTTATTCCACTTATCTCTTTTCCATTCTAGTCCATCTATGTTTGTAACCAGTTTTGTTTTCTTAGAAAAAAATTTTAAAAATGGTAGTGAAATACATCCAGAAACACCAAGTATCAAAATAGTATCAGCAAATCGCAAGGCTTTTATCAAAGATAAAATATCATAGGGAATACTTTGTACACCATTTGCATTTAGATTGATATATTCTAAATGACAGTTATTGAGTTTTTCTATTTTTTCTTCATAAGATTTAGAACTACAAAAAACAGTGATATCATACTCTTCACTTAAATCTTTTGTGATATATTCAGTTAAGGTTTCAAAACCACCGTATTTTGCAGGAATACCTACTGTTCCTACGATTGCTAATTTTTTTTTCATAAGTTTTCCTCTATATACAATAATCCATATTTTATAAAATTATATGGAATTTTTATCAGCTCAGTAAAAGCTGCTTTTATCGCTTTTTTTTCTTTATAATAACTTGATTTATCCCACCAATTCAAATCAGTTCCTACAATATTTAATTCAATCTCCAATTTCTTAAAATCAAATAGATTTGCTAAAATTTCAATTCTTCTTGTGTGATATCGATCACTTACTATTGTTACACTCTTAAAATTATTATTTTTTATAATTTCTTTGATAAAAATTAATTCGTCTGCTGTATTTTTTAAAGATGGATTATATTCATATCTAATATTTGGATACTTTGCTAAATATGAAATTCTATCATCTTTCATAGGATCTTTAATTGTAAATTCTGTTCCACCTGTGATTAATAGTAAATTACCATTTTGATATATACTAATAGACTTTTCAATTCTTAAATTTTTTTCTCCACCACCTAAACATACTATTAGTTCTGCATTTTTTGCATTTTTTGATACATCTAAAAAATTTCCTAAATTTAGAAAAAATAAAATTAATAAAATAAAAGAGAAAGATAAAACTAAATATCTAGCCATCTACAACCTTTTGTATTTTTCCCAAAAATAAATCTTCTGAGAAAATCAAAGCCTTTTCTTTTGCATTTTTCGAAAGATTTATACATGTAATTTCATTATTTGAAAGTTCTGCTATCTTCTTAGCAACTTTATCTATCTCATAAGAAGAAATCAAAAATCCTTCAAGACCTTCTTCTACTATCTCTATAGGCCCACCAACAGGAGGAACAATCACAGGTATACCAAAAGCTAAAGCTTCTACAATCGTAAGGCCAAAAGTCTCTACCCACTGATCAACTCTTGATAGGTTTAAAACTAAACTAGAAGCAGAATAGAACTTTTCTAAATCTTTTTGTTTTGAAAAAATCTCAATATTTTCAAACTTTTGATTTTGGAAGTACTTATCTATTTCATCTTGTTCTGCATTTAAAATCAATCTAAAAGAGATATGATTATGAGATTCTAATTGTTTTGCAATCTTTAGAAATTCAGGGATACCTTTGTAGTTTTTTAGTGAACAAATCATCATCACTACAAATTTATTCTCATGTTTATGACTATAGGTATATTTTGAAGCTATTTTTAAAAAGCTATTTTCTAAAGCATTGTGTATCACAAAACTTTTTTTATTTTCAAATTTTTCTTTCTGTGCTAAATCATTTGATACAAATATTATCTTTGAAGCTGTAATACTCACAATGTATCTTAAAAACTTTTTTAAGATATTTGGTTTTATAGAAGTTTCATGTATATGATAGATAACTTCTTTTTTTGATATTTTAGCACCAAGTGCTGCTCCAAATGGTAAAAGGGTATTTATATATACAATATTACTTTTTGAAAAAAGAATTTTAAAAAAAAGATGAACTTGAGATAAGATATAAGAAAAGAGTGTCAAAAACTTGTTTTCAAATCTTTTATAAAAAAAGTTATGATGTTTATCAACTATATTTGATAAAAATCCTTCATCTTTTGAAGTAAATAGTTCAACATCATGATTTTTATTTTTATAACTTTTTACAATTTGTGAAAGTACTTTTGGACTGCCACTAAAATCATTTAGAAGGTGGATAAAAATGATTTTCAAATTCTATCCTTTATTATTTTAGCTGGAACTCCACCAATAATTACATTGTCAGGAAAAGATTTTGTTACGACACTTCCCGCAGCTATTACACAACCATCTCCAATAGTAACTCCATCTAGTATTGTTACCTTTGAGCCTAGCCAACAATTTTTACCTACAACTATACCTTTTCTTGTCACACCTTGTTCTCTAATCAATAAATTTGGATCACTATAATTGTGATTTTC
>JAGOIF010000171.1 GCA_017995775.1 Aliarcobacter sp. | reverse complement strand
CTATTTCACCAGTAAACGTGATGCCATCTTTAGCTTTACCTGCCATCACTAGTATAGGAGCACTGGTAAGCAAAGAACTACTTTCAGCCAGTACACCTGCAAAAGCGGTGCCAGTTGCGATTCCTCCTACATTTTGATTTACTGGTATTTTGGACTTGGCTTTTTCTAGAGAGTGGATTGAGCCTTGAACAAGCTTTAAATTTAGTTTCAAATAATTTACCTTAAATAACCTTTTAATTTCTAGCTAGTTATACATTCCGTTCTTTTTGCTCTATATAATTTTCTGGATAGGGAGCACTTCAATAAGCTTACGATACTCAAACACGGTTTAAAGTAATAAATGATCTTCTCACTTTAAAATTGATTTTCAAGACACTAAAAAAAAATTCTACTTTAGCCGTATAAATAAAACCACTTTCCAAATGTAAATACGATTATTCTTTTTAGCAACAGCTTTAACAGGCTCATCGACCACCCATTTTTGACATAAATATATTAAAATAAATAAATTTTTAGGTTAGATAAATTTAACCTTCCATAAAAAAACCATATACCAAGAATATAACCCCAAGAATAAATCCTAGATACATAGATGAAAGATTAAGTAATAACCACCCCTTATGTTTTTCTTCAAAGACCTTCACATTTTCTCTATTAGTATTTGGAATAATTGGTATTGGTTTATTTTTTTCATCATTTATAGATGGAAAGTGTAGCTTTGCAGAAAAAGTTTTATAATTTGAGTAATATATTAAAAACCAATAAGCAACTACAACCAAATTTCCTCCAACTCTAGAAAAATCATCTCCACCTTTCTCTCCAAAGAAGAAAACCAAAAAATCTCTCTGATTATTCTTTATATAGACTTTATTATATATATATATGTAAATAACAGCAATAGAATCCCAAAAGGAATAATTAAAAAAGCACAAATAAGAAATATATCATCAGTAACTATAATACCTCTAATTCCAATATTTTCTAAATCTTCAAAAAAAATCATCATCACAAATTAAAAAAGCTCAAAAAAACCAAATAAAGTAAAAACAAAATAGCAAGAAAATATGTTATATATAATTAAATTAATAACCAACCAACTATTTCTTTTGATTTTAAATAAATCAATATTTTCCTTATAAGCATTAGGTGTCATGTAAAATGGTTTATTTAAAATATCTTCATAAGAAGGAAATTTTGTTTTTCTTGATAAAAATAACTCAAAAGAATAACGCATTAAAAACCAATATGCAACAACAACCAAACCTCCACCAACTTCTCTAAAAACCAAACTATTTTCTTTACCAAAAAACAAATCAAAAAAATCGTCTTTGTAATTTTTTATATAAATTTTATTATAAATGTATGTAAAAATCATCAAAAAAATATTAAAGATAATAATAAAAACAATTACATTAAGAAAAATACTATTATTAAAGACCATTTCTTTTATTACTGATAAAACCTCATTCATAAACAAACCCTTTAATCACACACCAGTATATTTTCTAGCAATCGTTGTTCCACCATAGCTACCCGCAAAACCAGACCCAACACCTAATAATACAGCACCAATTCCAGCACCTACTACTCTGCCAAGTAAAATTGATGTCCCACCTGTTGTAGGCGCTAATATTAAGCCAATTTTTGCCCCAGCTATAGTCCCCCCATAACAGTCCAAAATTTCCTAATAACATGTTTCCACTGATATTATAAGTTTTACTGGTTTCACTTTAACGATATACGCTTCATGCTTTATAGTTTGTAGTATTTAATCTTCTTAATTTTTATAAAAATAGGTTATCTTGTTACAAAAAAACAAACAATAAACCTTCTAATTAATTGTTATATAAAAAAATTTAAATTAAAATTCATTGTTATCTATGTTCCATTAAAGTTTAAAATTTCTATGAAAAATCTTTTGGTTCTTGCATCACTTATCTTCTTGATTTCATGTGGTAGTACAAAACAAGAGCACGCTACAAATACGAAGAACTCAAATTCAGAAACAGTATATATTTATGATCAAGAAACAAACAAAAAGCTAAAACAAGCAGAAAATTTCATCAATAATGACCAATATGATAAAGCTTTTCCAATTTTATTCGAGTTAGCTAAACAAGGGAATCCAACCGCTCAAAATGATATTGGTGCAAGTTATCAATATGGATTTAATGGTGAAACTGATGAAGCAAAAGCTATTCATTGGTATACATTAGCAGCTAAACAAAACCATGCCCCATCAATACATAACTTAGGCTTAATAGCATTTAACAGTGCAAAAAATGAGCATGACTATCAAAAAGCATTAACCCTTTTTGAAAATGCAGCTAAGCTTGGTTCTTATGAAGCTATTAATTATATTGGTATATATTATGAAAATGGGATTATCTTTCCACAAGATTCAACAAAAGCTTTAGAAAATTTTCTACTTTCTGCAGATCATGGTAGTGCTGCCGGTCAGTTTAATGTAGGACAAGTATACTATTATGGTAGAGGAGTTAAGCAAGATTACAAACAAGCATTTGATTGGTATACGAGATCTTCAAATCAAAATTATAGTGCCTCTGCAATTAAATTAGCCATTCTTTATAGAAAAGGTAAAGGGACAGAAAAAAACATTGATAAAGCAATAGAGTTATTAAAACCATATGCAGAACAGGGTTATGATCTTGCACAATACAATATTTCTCTTTGCTATAAAGATAAAAACGAACTAGGAAAATCTATATACTGGCTAGACCAGTATAAGAGAAATCCCAATAAGAGCGATTAAATCACTTTTTAACCTTTCTATTATAAATAAATAAAGGAATTACAATTGAGGCTCCAACTTGATGATCAATACTTGGGGTCTTTATACTCTTTTTCCCTATATTTATCTGCCCCACACCACCAACCCCATCAATATCTTTATCCTCTCCAGTTTCATAATCTTTTGTCTTAGATTTTACATTTACAACTCCCACATTATAAGCTCCTAAGTTAACACTGTTTGTTAGACTATATCCTGCTCCAGTCAATTCCGAAACATGTTTCGCATTAGTCTTAATATTACTTCCTGCAAGAGAAAATCCAATATCATCACTTAATTTTTTTACATTTCCATCATGCAAATTTATCGCATTTTTATCAATACTTATAGAATCTTCAACAGCATAGTATAGCATCCAGCTACCACGAGCATCATAGGCAACCCCTATTTCTAAAGAAGCCCCTAGTATCTCCCACAACTGTGCTCCAATAGTTACAGAAATTTGTCGGGTATAATCTCCCTCAACCTTAGTAACTGGGAATAAACCTTCAGTATATAATTTACTTAATATCAGCTTCTGATTACTTAGGCCTAAAAACTTTGCAGAATGATTTATTAGCTTTAGTCTTTGACCGGAATAAAGACTATACGCATCAATTATTTTATTATCTTTTTTAATTCTTTCTGCGTTTAAATTATATTTTTTTGCGATACTTAATAAAGTCTCCCCAGCATTTACAATATAATCTATTTCAATAAAATAACCTTCTTTAGGAGCCGCGACTTGAAGCATCATTTCATTTGACGCACTAGAACTCCCAATAAATATTTTCTGACCTACTTTAATTTTATTTGCATCAGG
>JAGOIF010000015.1:16147-32798 GCA_017995775.1 Aliarcobacter sp. | reverse complement strand
GGACCTTATGGACATGATTTATTAGGAATTGAAACTTTAGATATAAATAATCGCCCTGGCTGGGTTAGAATATCTATACATTTTTCTCAAACTAAAGAAGAGATAAAAAGCTTAATTGAGGGCATAAAAAGAATAGTAAACCAAAACTAAGTAATTCGTTTATCCTTCATTAACAATTAGCCTATACAATCCCAAATGAGTTTCATAATATTTTTTTCAGTTTTTACAATAGCATTTGCTTTTCAAACTTTGATAATAAAAAAGCGTCTTATAAATAAATTAGATTTTACTTATAAGAGCAAAAAATATCTTAGCCTATTTTTATATATTACTTTTTTTGGTGTACTTTTGTACCCAATGGCTAGATATTTTCCCGTAGTACCTAACTGGCTCTACTTTTTACTATCCCTACCAATTGGGGTGATATTTTTAACATTCATAATAACTATTTTACACGATATCACTTCTTTTGGTCTTTCAAAAACTAAATTCAAAAAAAATCGACGTGAGTTCTTTAAAAAAGGTTTAGATATTGGTGCTGTTTCACTGGTTCTTGCAACAAATGCAAAAGCTATTGATAATGCACGAAATATTGAACTTGAACTTGTTGATATTAAAATAAAAGATTTAAAACAAGCATATACTATTATTCAATTAAGTGATATTCATATTGGTGGACTTATTGATAAAAAATTCATCAACTCTTTAGTAAACAAAGTAAACCTATTAAATGCTGATATTGTAGTAATCACAGGTGATTTAGTTGATACTAAACTTGAATTTGCTAAGGCTGCTCTTGATGAGCTAAAAAATTTACAATCGAAATTTGGAACATATTTTATAGTTGGGAATCATGAGTATTTTCATGGGGTTCAACCTATTATTGATTATGTAAATTCACTTGGAATAAAAACTTTAGAAAATGAAAATGTTTATGTAGGTCCTAAAGATGAAGGTTTTTATTTATGTGGTGTTTATGATAGATTTGGAAATAGATATGGTTCATATAAACCTGATATTACAAAAGCTTTAGAAAATACAACAAATCACCCAACAGTTCTTCTAGCACATCAGCCAAAGTTTGTAGATGAGATTGAAAACACAGAAGGAATTGATTTAATTCTTTGCGGGCATACCCATGGTGGGCAGATTTTTCCATTTAATTTCTTAGTAAAACTTCAACAACCTTATGTAAAAGGTTTAAATATTCATAATGATTTTACACAAGTATATGTAAACAAAGGTACAGGATTTTGGGGACCACCTATGAGACTGGGTGCTAGTAGCGAAATCAGTATTTTAAAATTATCTTAATAAAATTTTATCTATTCTAAAATACCTAATACATTTCTTTTGATTATAGTCTTGTTTTCTTCTATATTTATTATTGATATTGGTAAAATTGGTAATTGAATATCTTTTTGTACATCTTTTTTATTAAAGAAATTATCTATTATATCCACAGCTTTTTCACCAAATACATAAGGTTGTTGCATAGCAGCACCAACAATTACACCTTTAGGAATCAAGTCTAAAAATTCAGGTTCCGCATCAAAGACAACCAATAAAACATCATTTTCTTTTCCTGCATCTTTTATAGCATCAAGAGCGCCCTTATATTTATCAGAGCCTTGAAGCCAGATTGCTCTTATATTTTTATTCTCTTTTATTAATTCTTTTGTAAAATCATATGTTTCTTCATAGGAAAAATCAACTTGTTGTTTTAATCCTAAAACATCAATATTAGATTCACTCATAGCTTTTATAAAACCATTTGTTCTAGCTTTTCCATTCTCTCTTTTTTGTGGAATTGAAATTATTCCTACTGAACCTGTTTTATCCCATCCTAATTCTTGCATTTTTGAAACTAGAACTTGACCTATTTTATAAGCTCCTTCTTCATTATTTGAAGAAATATATGAAATATATTTACCCTTATCCGCTCCAATATCACTAATTACAACAGGAATATTAGAAGATTCTGCAAACTTTAAAATAGTAACAGCCGATGAAGAGTTAATAGGAGAAAGAATAATCCCATCAACTTTTTCTTTAATAGCTAAAAGAGTATTTTCAATCTCCGTTTTTTTAAGATTATTAGAACTATATATAATTGCTTCATAGCCTAATTTTTCAGCATTATTTTTTATTCCTCGGCTCATAATTTCCCAAAATGGAATTTTAATATCAGAAACAATATAAGCTATTTTTTTCTTTGGTAAATCACTTTTAATTTCACTTGCATTCAAAATAGTAAAATATGTAAAAAATAGAAATATAAGTGTGATTTTAAAAAGTTTCATATGAAGTTCCTTTAGTTTTAAATATCTATTTTTGGTTCACTAAAGAAGTAACCTTGAGAATAATCAATATCTAACTCTATGATTTTATTTAATATCGCTTCATTTTCAACAAATTCAGCAATTGTTTTTATACCCATTTTCTTAGCAAAATCTACAATCGTTGATACAACTATTTGCGCTTGTTCATTTGTATTTATCTCTTTGATTAATGAACCATCAATTTTTATATAATCAGCATTTAATTTCATTAAATATACAAAATTACTATATCCAGTTCCAAAGTCATCAATCGCAATCTTACAATCAAAACTTTTTATTTTAGTTATAAAATTAGAAACAGCATCAAAATTCTCTATTGATTCTGATTCAACTATTTCAAAAACCACACGAGAACCAATATTATATTTATTTAACATACTGTATATATAATTTTTTATATCTTCATTTAAAATATCTTCAATAGTTAAATTTACAGAAAACTCTAAATCATTGTCTTTAAATCTCTTAAAAGATTTTTCAATCATCGTTTTAGTTATTGTTGAATATTGTTTTGTCTTTTTTGATATATCTAAAAAGAAGTAAGGAGAGATTAGCTTATCTTCATCTTTTAGTCTAACTAATGACTCATACTTTTCTATTTGTTTTGTTTTATTATTTATAATTGGTTGATAAACTGGTATAAAATTGTCATCTTGAATTGCAGTTTTTATTTTCTTTGTCCAATAAATATTATTTTGATACTCTTTATTTAAAGAGATGTTTTCACTAAAAATTATAATGTTTTCACTATTTCTTTTTGCGATTTTTAAAGCCATATCCGCAGTTATTAAAATCCTATCTCTATTTTCAAAAGATATTCCAATAGTAAAATTGAAATTTACATATTCATCATTTATTTTAATACTCAAATTATCCAAGTCTTTGGCTAATTTTTTTACTTCTATTTCAAATTCATCTTTATTTATATTATGATTAAATAAAACATATTCATCCCCTTGAAGATGATATACATAACTATTTTTATGTCTACTTAAATTAAATATATTTAAGCCTATTTCTTTAATTATATTATCCCCTACTTCATATCCATAAAAATCATTTGATTGTGAAAAATTATCAATATTTATAACAGCAAGTGCCGGATTCAAACTATAACTTATATCATGAATTAATTTATATCTATTTCCAAGTCCTGTTAATATATCTGTTTTTGCTATTTTATCAAGCTGTTCTTGTTGATTAATTATTCTTGTAATATCATATCCAGCACTTATAAACTCAACAATATTTTCATTTTTATCTAATATTGGCAAGATTGTTGTATCAACCCAAAAATCATCTGTTTTACCACTATTTTTTAAAATTCCTTTCCATACTTTTTTATCATTTATTGTTTTTAAAAGTTCTATATATATCTCATTTGAATTATCACTATGTTTTAGAATATCAAGAGAATTTCCAATAATTTCTTCTGATTTAAAACCTGATATATTATTAAAATACTCATTCGTGTAAGTTATATTTCCCTTCCTATCTGACTTAATTACAATGCTTGATTTATCAAGCGCTAATTCGTAGCTTCTTAAAAATGCAATATTTTGATCTAATTTATACTTTGATTCTTTAACTGAATCAATCATATTATTAAGAGTGGAGGAGAGAATTGATAGTTCTTTAGAATTATATGTAGGAATTTTCTTTAAAGGAATTCCATCATCAGATTTATCATTAATAATTTCTATAATACTATTTACAGGCTTTTGTACAATTTTGTGTATTACAAAATATATTACAAGTAAAACTATAAAAGTACTTAGTAATGCAAAAATCACACTAATCTCGATAAGATTATTTAATTTTTTATTCATTAATTTATAACAAGCATAAATTGTAATAGTTCCTATTTTTACGCCATTTTGATTATAAATATCATCTTTAACATGATAAGGTGATTTGCTTATTTTTTCTTGATGAAGTTCATTATTTTTATCATAATCTTCTGTTTGTCCATCATTATTAACTTTTCCAACTAAATATTCTGAATTTGTAAACTTTGACATATTATAATCATCAACAATAATTGCTAATATATTTCTATGTTTTAATTCATTTTCCAAAAGTGTTTCATATTCATTTACTGAATAAGAATCCATAAAAGGATGAATACTATTTTTTAATTGTAACAAACTTGTTTGAACGTCACTATTAACATCTTCAATAAGATGTTCTTTTGAATTATCATAAAACATCTTACTTACAATAAAAACAGCAATTAGTATTGTAAAACTAATGAAAAGAAACAGTGTATAAAATATTGATTTTTGTTTATTTTTCATTTGTCTACTTTTAAGTTCAGGATATTAATATTTATAATAATAGAAGAGTTTTAAAAACTCTCCCACTCATCATCATCTTTTGATTTTGAAGAAGTTATTACGTTTGTTTGTGTTTTTATATTTGAAGTTATTGGTGTTTTTTTAATTTCACTTTTTTTAATTTCTACTTTTTTTGCAGGAACATCAATATGAGTATTAACACTTGCTTTTACATTCATATTTTTTGCTTTTACATCTTTTTTACCAACAAACTCTTTTTCATCTGCATTACTTACAATTAATTTTGCAATTTGATCAGTGATTAAAGATACTTCTTGTGTTTGTGAAGCAACGATTGCATTTTGTTGTGTTTGTTGATCAAGTTGATTTACAGCATCATTAATTTGTTCAATTCCAAGTAATTGTTCTTTCGAAGCATTTTGAATATCAGAAATTAGATTTATTGTATGAGAGATATTTGTATTTAATAGCTTATATCCCTCAATCATATTTGAAGCAATATTTTTACCTTGATTAGCTTTGTTTGTTGCATTTTCAACAATTAATTTAATCTCTTTAGCAGCATCAGCACTTCTACTTGCAAGATTTCGAACCTCTTGTGCAACAACAGCAAATCCACGTCCAGCTTCACCAGCAGTTGCTGCTTCAACAGCTGCATTAAGTGATAAAATATTTGTTTGAAATGCAATTTGATCAATTACTGTAATTGCATCATTAATTGCTGTTACTTGTGTATTAATATCATCCATTGCAATGTTTGTTTGATTTGCAAGTGTTTCACCTTGTTTTGCAGATGCTGTAACTTCATTTGATAATGAAGCCATTTTAGAAATGTTTTCAGTATTGTTTCTAATATTACTTGTAATTTCTTCAATTGCTGCTGCTGTTTCTTCTAAGCTTGCGGCTGCTGCATTTGAACTTTGATTTAATTTATTTACATTAGATAATAAAATATCTGAACTCTCATCTAGGGTTAAACCATTAGTTTTATTATCAACTAACATTTGAGTAATTGAGCCTTGTAAAGTATTGATTCCAACAACTAATCTTTCAAATACTCCACCTCTTTCATCATTTTCATGCATCTTAAGAGTTTTTGTATAATCTAGTTTTATATATTGTTCTAATACTTCATCAACTTCTTCAAATCTATGTTTTGTGCTATTAATCATTTGATTAACATTATTTTTAAACTCTTCTAATGCTGTATTTGTAGTTGTTTTTTCAATAAATTGTGAATACCAACCACTATTTACTCTATTCATTACAACTTTTGCATCTTCTATTAAAGCAATATCTTGATTCATTGTATCTTCAACTTTTTTGATATTGTCATTTACAAATTTTGCCATTTCTCCAAATTCATCTGTAGAACTTTCATCTAATAATTTTGCATGATTTGTACTTTTATTTAAATATAAGAAAAATGATAATAATCCATCTTTAAAATTATGTAAAGATTTTGTTATTACATTTGAAACAAGTAAAGAGAAAATGATAAAAATTCCAATAGAGCAAGCTCCCAAAATTATTAAAATCATATTTAATAAATCATTTGATTTATATTTTAATATTTTTGCTCGTTCGTGAATTATTCTAATATTTTCTTCTAATTCCAAACCAGTTTTTACCATTTTTGCAATTATTTCTTTAATTTCAGCAGATTCTTCTTTTATCCCATTTTTGAAATTATTTATTAATGAAGGTGAAAATAAATTTAAGTATTCAACATACTCTTTTGATAATTTACTTATTTCAACACTTAATTGCTTATTTGCTTCTACTGTTAATAGCTTATTTAATTCAGCATTACTAGAATCTAAAGTATTGAAATTTTCTATTATTTTATTTTGTGTATCTTGATTTGGTGCTCTTAAAAACTGATATACAGAAATTCTTCCTTTTAAAAGATTTTGAATTAACTCATCTGTTTTTGAATATACTTCATTTTGTCTATTTGCAGAATTACTATAGTGAATATAGACGAAAGCGAATATTGAAATTATTATTATAAATCCAAGCGGAAATAATAGTAATTTTGACTTTGTTTTTATGTTTCTTAACATTTTTGTTTCCTTGATTTTGCAGTGTAGCATTATACAATATAATTTTTTATTACATATAAAAAAAGGGAAGATAGTTTCCTATCCTCCCTTTATAAACAAATCAAGTAACAGTATTAGTTAAATTTATTGTTTTTCGCCGTTCTTTTTCTAGCTGTTGGATCTAATTCTCTTTTTCTAATTCTTAAAGAAACAGGAGTGATTTCAACTAACTCATCATCTTCTATCCACTCTAAACAATTTTCTAAAGACATATTTCTAGGTGGAACTAATTTAATAGCTTCATCAGCACCTGAAGATCTAACGTTTGATTGTGCTTTTCCTTTAATAGGATTAACATCTAAATCGTTATCTTTAGCATGTTGTCCAATTACCATTCCAACATATACTTTATCTTGAGGCTTAATAAACATAATCCCTCTATCTTGTAAGTTGAATATTGAATAACCTAAAGCTTCACCTGTTTCCATAGAAACTAATGCTCCATATTTTCTTGATTCAACAGTTCCTGAATGTGGTCTAAAATCTAAGAATGAGTGGTTCATAACACCCTCACCTTTAGTTTCAGTTAAGAATTCAGTTCTAATTCCAATTAAACCACGTGCTGGAATTTCAAATTCAATTCTTGTATAACCGTCACCCATTGGTACCATATTAGTCATACTTGCTTTTCTTTTACCAAGTTTTTCAATAATTGCACCAGCAAATTCGTCTGGTAAATCGATTACTAAATGCTCAAATGGTTCCATTTTAACACCATCTTCAATTCTAATAATAACTTCAGGTCTTCCAATACAGAATTCAAAACCTTCTCTTCTCATATTTTCAGCAAGAATAGTGATTTGAAGTTCACCTCTTCCATTAATTTTAAACTTACCTTCACCAATTTGCTCATAACTCATAGCAATATTTGTGTTCATTTCAGCAGCAAGTCTTTCGTTAATTTTATTAGAAGTAATATATTTACCCTCAGTTCCAGCTAATGGAGAATCATTTACTGCAAATGTTACAGATAAAGTAGGCTCTTCAATATGCATAGGATCAAGAGGCATTGGATTTGCTGGATCACATAATGAATCTCCAACATCAATAGTTTCAAAACCTGCTACGGCAACAATATCACCAGTACCAGCTGTTTTAATATCAAATCTTTCCATACCTTTAAATCCGATAAGTTTAGAAACTCTACCTTTTACTTTTTCACCATCTGCTTTACATAAAACAACTGTTTCACCCATTGAAATAGTACCATTAAAGATTCTAGCGATTCCGATTTTTCCAATAAAGTTATCATAGTCAAGTGTAAATACTTGAAGTTGTAAACCATTTTCATCACTACCTTGTGGTTTTGGAACTTCTTTTAAAATTGTTTCATATAATGGAACTAGATTTTTGCTTTCATCTTCTAAAGCTAATTTTGCATATCCATCTCTTGCAGCTGCATAAACAACTGGGAATTCTAATTGTTCATCTGTTGCACCCATTTGAGCAAAAAGGTCAAATACTTCATCAACAACTCTGTCTGGCTCTCCACCTGGCTTATCAATTTTATTGATAACAACGATTGGTCTGTGTCCTAAAGATAGTGCTTTTTTAACAACAAACTTTGTTTGAGGCATAACACCTTCTTGAGCATCAACAAGTAATAAAACAGAATCAACCATTTTTAAAACCCTCTCAACTTCTCCACCAAAATCGGCGTGTCCTGGAGTATCTATGATGTTAATTCTCACACCTTCATAGTCAATTGCTGTATTCTTAGAAAGAATTGTAATTCCTCTTTCTTTTTCGATAGCATTACTATCCATTACTCTTACATCTACATTTTGATGTGAAGAAAATGTACCTGATTGTTTTAACAACTCATCTACTAGTGTTGTTTTACCATGGTCAACGTGTGCAATTACTGCTATGTTTCTAATGTCTCTCATTAATTCTCTTTGATATAAATTTTCGCGAATTATACAAAAAAAATTCTTATATCTATATAATAGCTTAAAACTATATTAAGTAAATTTCATATTTTTTTAAAAATTTCATCAAAAACATCTAGATTTATATCTTCTTCCTTGATTAATTATTTATTAATTATTCAGGTATAATATTAGGTTTAAATTACTAAAAGGGACTCCATTGCAAAGACTTTCCGAATTAAAAATAATATTATTAAGTTCAACTTTTTTTATTTTATTTTATAATTTCTCATTTTTCAAAAATGTTATTAATACATATGGTTTTAATGGCTTAAATATCATATATATTTTATCAACTGCTATTTTATTAATAGCATTAATTACGTTTATTCTTACATTATTTTCATCAAAATATACGATTAAACCCATATTATATTTACTATTTTTAGTATCAGCATTTACAGCTTATTTTATGGATACATACAGTGTTGTAATTGATTCTGAAATGATAAGAAATATGCTTCAAACAAATTTAGGGGAATCTTTAGATTTATTTACTTTAAAACTTGTTTTATATGTTTTATTTCTTGGAATTCTTCCAATATTCTTTATATATAAATCACAAATTGTATATAAACCATTAAAATCTGAACTATTTTCGAAATTAAAAACTATTATTTTATCAATAATTCTTATTTCTATAATTTTATTTAGTTTTAGTAAATTTTATACTTCATTTTTTAGAGAACATAAACCTCTTAGATATAATATAAATCCTATATATTGGATGTACAGTGTAGGAAATTTTGTACACAAAACTTTAGATGTAGCACCAAAAGAGATGACAGAAATTGGAAAAGATTCAAAAGTTGTGGAACCTGCTAATATAGCAAAAGAACTTGTTATTTTAGTTGTTGGGGAAGCAGCACGAGCTGATAGATTTTCAATAAATGGCTACGAAAAAGAGACAAATCCTTTATTAAAAAAAGAAGATATTATAAATTTCCCAAATATGTTCTCTTGTGGAACATCAACAGCACACTCAATTCCATGTATGTTTTCAATATTTCCAAGGGATGAATATAGTTATAAAAAAGGAATCTCTACTGAAAATGTTTTAGATGTATTAAAAAATACAAAAGATATATCAATTTTATGGAGAGATAATAACTCTGATTCAAAAGGTGTTGCACTTAGAGCTGATTATGAAGATTATCAAACTCCTAAAATAAACACTATTTGTGATGATGAATGTAGAGATGAAGGAATGCTTGTTGGACTTGATGAATATATCGAAAAAAACAAAGATAGAGATATTTTCATAGTGTTGCATCAAATGGGAAATCATGGACCTGCTTATTATAAAAGATATCCAAAAGAGTTTGAAAAATTCACTCCTGTTTGTAAAACAAATCAACTTGAAAATTGTACACAAGAAGAAATTGGAAATGCATATGATAATGCCATTTTATATACAGATTATTTTTTATCAAAAACTATTAACTTTTTAAAACCTTATTCCCAAACACATCAAACTGCACTTTTTTATATAAGTGATCATGGAGAAAGTCTTGGGGAAAATGGACTTTATTTACATGGAATGCCATATGCAATTGCTCCAAAAACACAAAAAAATGTTGGATCTTTTATTTGGATAGGAGATGGATTAATGGAAAAAGAATATAGTAAGGAGAAATTAAAATCATATAAAGAAAAAGAATTTTCTCATGATAATCTATTTCACACAGTTTTAGGACTTTTTGAAGTTGAAACTGAAGTTTATAAAAAAGAACTGGATATATTAGATGACGCAAGAGAACATTAAAAAACAAATTTTTATTACAGCTATTTTATTAATAGCTGTAATTTTAATATTCCAATTTACCCATTTAGATGTTTTTTTTCAATCATTTTTTTTTAACTTTGAAACAAAAACTTGGATAGTTGATGAAAAAGATTATCTTTTAGATCTTATATTTTATTCAGGATTTAAAAAACTATTTATTACTTTTTCTGTTTGTCTTCTTTTAATAGTTATTTTATCTTCTTTTAAAAAAATTGATATTATTGAGAAATACAAAAAAGGTTTGATTATAGTTTTGCTTTCAACTATTTTAGTTCCCCTACTTTTAGTAACAGCAAAATATATAACTAATATGCCATGCCCTTGTGACACGGTAACCTTTGGAGGGAATTATCCAGATATAAAAGTTTTTGAATTTTATCCAAAAGAGTTTATTCAAGAATCTAGAATAAAATGCTGGCCAGCTGGTCATGCAACTATGGGATTTTCTTTGATGGCTTTATTTTTCTTATTTAAAAAACGAAGAAATAAAAATATTGCATTAGTATCAAGCTTAATTATTGGATTTTGTACTGGAACATATAAAGTATTAGTTGGAGATCATTTTGTAAGCCATACGATAATTACAATGCTTAGTGCTTGGCTTATTATTTTATTAATAGTGAGATTTATAGAATCCAAAGAAAAATATAAAACTTAAACCTAACAATTGATAATTTGTAAAAGAATTGTCAAGAAAACTAACACCAAAAATTTAAACTATTCTTTTATACTTTCGTTATATAAAAACAAAGGTATAAAAGATGAGAATTTTACTACTTACAGCCCTACTTTTAAATCTATCATTCGCAAGTGTTGTTGATGATTATTTAAACTCTTTAAAACAAGAAGTTTTAAAAGAAAATCCAAATTTTACAAGTTTTGATGCCTCAAGAGGTGAAAAAATTTTTACTTCTAATCACATTGGAAAAAAAGGCAAAGAGATTTCATGTACAACTTGTCATGGAACAGATTTAAACAAATCAAGTGAAAACTTTTTCACAGGAAAAGTAATCGAGCCACTTTCGCCAAAGGCAAATCCAAAAAGATTTACAGAACTAGCTGAAATAGAAAAATGGATAAAAAGAAACTTCAATGATGTTTATAATCGTGAGGGAAGAGCTCTTGAAAAAGGCGATGTAATAACTTACATCATAAATAAATAAGGAAAATCTATGAAAAATTTAATTTTAATTATCACAATATTTGTAAGTTCGTTATTTGCTGAATCTTTTTCAAATAATAAAGCAGATGTTGCCCCTGTTAATAATCAACTTTATATAAAAGAGTGTGGATCTTGTCACTTCCCTTACCAACCTGGATTACTTCCAGCAAATGCATGGAATAAAATGATGGTAAATTTAGATAAGCATTTCGAAACAGATGCTACAATAGACACAGAAGATTTACAAACTTTAACTAAATATTTAAATGATAATAGTGCAGAAAAAAATATGCAATATAAAAGAAGTAATAGAATTGTTTCAAGTTTAGCAAAAAATCAAATTCCAGATTCGATTTCTACAACTCCTTATATGATTAAAAAACATAAAGATATAAAAAAAGATTTGATTACTCAAAATGAAGTTAAAGGTCTATTTAACTGTATGGCTTGTCATAAAACTGCTGATAAAGGGATTTATGGTGAAAGAGATATAAATATTCCAAATTTTGGAAGATGGAAAGATTAAAAGGATAAATTATGCAAAAGTCATATATTTGGTCACTACCAACCAGAGTTTTTCACTTCTTTTTTGTGTTATTTATTTTGTTAGCATTTCTAAGTGATGATGAAGATAGACTTTTAAATTATCATGCCCTTGCTGGATATGCTGTTTTAATTTTACTTATTTTTAGATTCTTTTGGGGATTTTGGGGTCCTAAATACTCTTTATTTAAAGATTTCCCAATTGGAATACAAAATGTAAAAGATTTTATAATAAATATTTTTGATTCAAACCAAAAATATATAGGGCACAATCCCCTTGCATCTTACGCTATGTTTGGGATGTTAATAGTTACTTTTCTAACGGTAATGACTGGAATTTTGGCTTTTGGTGTACAAGAGGGAAAAGGAGTTTTATCTTTTTTAAATTCTCCTTATTTTAAAGATATGAAACTATTTAAAGATATTCATGAGTTTTTATCATCTGTTTTAATAGCTCTTATAATTGCTCATATTTTAGGTGTTTTATCTGATAGATTACTTCATTCCAAAAATGAAACATTAAAATCAATAGTTACTGGATTTAAGCTTACACAAGAAAATGAAAGTATAAAATTAAATATCTTTCAAAAACTATTTGCATTTTTGGCTTTTGTGGCTTTTATAGCTTTTTTAATATTTAGTTTATCTCAACCAAAAAATATTTTAACAGCCTCTATTCATAAACCAATAGATTATAAAATGCAAAACCCACTTTTTGTAAAAGAGTGTGCATCTTGTCATATTTTATATCCTCCAAATCTTTTGCCTAAAAAATCTTGGGAAATAATGATGAGCGATTTAGAAAATCACTTTGGAGATGATGCTTCATTAGATGAGGAATCAAATAAAAATATCTTAGCTTATTTAGTAGAAAACAGTGCAGAAACTTCAACAACAAAAGCTTCATTTAAATTCTTAAATTCTATAGGAGATAAAGATATAATAGCTTTAACTAAAACAACTTTTTGGGAGAAAAAACATAGAGATATTCCAAAAGAGTTGTTTTTAAATAAAGATATAAAAAGTAAAGCAAACTGTAAAGCTTGTCATAGTGATGTTGAAAAAGGATTAATTGAAAATGAAAATATTAAAAATATTTCTGATTTTAAGTAGTCTATTTTTATTTTTAAATGCCGATGATTATAAATCTAAACATAAATACAAGCACTCTTATAAAAACCTTGAATATTTAGATTTAAATAAAGAGCAAATAAAAGAGATAAAAGATGTTTTAATAGAGTTTAAATACAAGTATAAAGAGTTTTACGAGTATGAGCAGAAGCAAGAAGATATTTTAAAAGATATAACAAAAAATGATAATTTTGATGAAAAACTATATCTTGATACACTTCTTGATTTAAAAACAAAAGCTTCAAAATTACAAGTGCAAAAAATGAAGGAAATTCATAAAATACTAGATAAAAAGCAAAAAGAGAAATTTGCTGATTATATAAAGGAGTGGGAAATTGAATAAAAAAGTTCTATTAATAGAAGATGATTTGCAAATGCAAAAATTTATAATCGAATATTTAGAAGATTATAACTTTGAATGTTTTGCCTTTGCACATCCCAAAGATGCGCTAGAGAACTTTAAAAACAACAATGACTACTCAATTATTATTCTTGATTTAATGCTACCTGATATGGATGGTTTTGACTTATTTAAGAAATTAAAACAAATACAAGATATTCCGATTATTATCTCATCTGCAAGGGGTGATATTGGAAATAAAATACATGGATTTGAGCTTGGAGCCGATGATTATTTAGCCAAACCTTATGAACCAAGAGAATTAGTTCTTAGAATTGAACATATTTTAAAAAGAAATATCTCAAGTAAAATCACTATTAGTGATTTTGAAATTGATAAAGAAAATAGAATCGTTGTCTTAGATAATTATTCAATAGAATTTACAAAAATTGAGTTTGAAATATTTATTTTTTTAATTGAAAACTTAAATAAAATCTCATCAAGAGAACAAATACTAAACGCCACTTCATTGGATGAAAATACAAAAAATAGAACAATAGATATGCATATTTCAAACATTAGATATAAAATTGGAGATGATTCAAAAAATCCAAAATATATAAAATCTGTTTGGGGTATTGGTTATAAATTCACGAACTAATATGTCGATTTTTAAAAAAATATCAATTTTATTTTTAATAAGCTTGTCACTTATGATAGTTATTGGATTTTGGACAGATAGTATAAACGCAAAGAGGATTGATATTTTAATAAAAGAAAAATATATAAAAATATCAAATGAACTTTTTGAGAATATTGAAAACAAAAATCAGCTAACAAAACTTTTTACAAAATATGATTTAGAACTTAAAAAAGAGTATCTAGAAAATAAAAATGATGAAGTTTTATATGAAAATAAACTAACTTTTGGAGAGATTTTAATTTTAAAAAAAGAATCAGATGATGAATTTATTTTAAAATTAAAATACCTTGATGATGAATATATATTGATAACTCCTGATGAAGAAAATATAAACGATAAATTAATATTAAATATTTTAGTATTTTTAGATATTTTTGTTTTATTTTTAATATTTTTATATATTTTAAAACTTCTTTCTCCCATAAAAACCATCACAAAACAGCTAAAAAGCTTTGCAAATGGCGATTTATCAAGCCGAATAAATATCAAATCAAATGATGAAATAGGAATACTTGCGAACACTTTTAATAAAATGGCATCAAATTTAGAAAATTTAATACAAACAAGAGAAGAGTTATTAAGAGATATTGGACATGAACTGCGAACTCCCATTGCAAAAGGAAAATTCGCAATAGAAAAAATTGATGATTTTTCACAAAAAGAGCTATTAAAAAAGATTTTTAAAGATTTAGAAATTTTAACAAATGAACTAATTGAACTTGAAAAACTAAACTCCACAAAACTAAATATCACAAAATTTAGTGCAGAAACTTTAATAATAGAATCCCTTGGAAAACTATATTTAGATGATGAATCAAAAATTGAAATAAACATAGATGAAAATTTTAAAATTAATGCTGATTTATATTATCTATCAATTGTTATTAAAAATCTTATTGATAATGCTTTAAAATATGCAAGTTCATTTCCTATTCTTATTTCTGTTGAAAAAAATAAGGTCTCGATTTTAAATAATGGAGCTAAATTATCCAAAGATTTTGAATACTATTTAAAACCTTTTACTCAAGAATTATCCCAAAGAGATGGCTTTGGTTTGGGATTAAGTATTGTTAAAAAGATAATTGATAGACATAATTTTAAACTTGAATATTCCCATAAAAATGGGATGAATATTTTTAAAATAATTTTCTAAAAGCATATATAAAAAAATTTGGTAAAAAATATTTTACATTCTTAATTCTTATTAAGTATTTTTCTATTACTATTCCAGAAGATTTGTGGTACAAATAGAGATACAAAAACAGATTTTTAATCTCATCAATTAGGATATTTATACTTTTAGACTCGTAAAAGTTTTATCCAAAATTTCAAACTTAAAACATATTGTTAGGAGAACTTGCATGGATTATTTCAAGCAATTTAAACAAAACTATTTAGTTAGTTTTTGGCGTCCAACACCAGCTGTTATAGCTCTTGGTGTATTAGCTGCATACTATTTTGGAATCACAGGAACTTATTGGGCAGTTACAGGTGAATTCACAAGATGGGGAGGACATATTTTACAATTTGCTGGTGTTGATATTAGCAATTGGGGATATTATAAAATCATGAAAATGGACGGAAATAGTCTAACACGAATTGATGGTGTTATGATTATTGGTATGTTTGCAGGTTGTATTGCTGCTGCTTTTTGGGGAAACAATGTAAAACTTAGAATGCCAGCTAGTAAAATAAGAATCGCTCAAGCATTAATTGGTGGAATCATTGCAGGATTTGGAGCGCGTCTTGGAATGGGTTGTAATTTAGCTAGTTTATTTACAGGAATTCCTCAGTTTTCTCTTCATGCTTGGTTTTTTACTCTTGCTATGATTATTGGTGTTTATTTAGGTGTAAAAGTAACTGCACTTTCTTTTTTTAAATCAAAAATAAAACTACAAAAAGTATCTTGTAGCAAAGATTTAGAAAAAGATAAACAACAAGTAAAATCACTATTTACAATTGGTTCTTTTGTATTTGTAGCTATGATTATTTGGGCTTTATATTTAATATTTATTGCAAATAGTGCAAAACTTGGAATCGCAATGCTTTTTGGAGCAGCTTTTGGTTTATTAATTGCAAAAGCTCAGATTTGTTTTACATCTGCTTTTAGAGATATTTTTACAACAGGACGAAGTGAACTTGCAATTGCGATTATTGTTGGAATGGCTGTTTCAACTATTGGAGTATTTTCTTATATAATGATGGGTGCGCCTCCTAAAATCATGTGGGCTGGACCAAATGCAATTATTGGTGGATTATTATTTGGATTTGGTATTGTTCTTGCAGGTGGTTGTGAATGTGGTTGGATGTA
>JAGOIF010000015.1:0-16047 GCA_017995775.1 Aliarcobacter sp. | reverse complement strand
TGTTCAAAGAAAATATCTATAAGTTTTGGGTCAAAATGTTTCGCTTTTTCTTCTTTAAAAAGATTAAATATTTTTTCATCATTCCAAGCTTGTTTATAAATTCTATCACTTCCTAAAGCATCAAAAACATCAGCAAGTGCAGTAATTCTTCCATAAATATGGATATTTTCACCACTTAAACCATTTGGATAACCACTTCCATCCCATTTTTCATGATGTTCATTTGCCACAATTGCAGCCATTTTTAATAAAGGTCTATTTGAATGTTTAAGCATCTCATAACCTAAAGAGGCATGAGTATTCATTATTTCTCTCTCAGCTTCATCAAAACGACCAGGTTTATTTAAAATAGCATCAGGAATTGCAACTTTTCCAATATCGTGCATTGGACTTGCTTGTTTTAGCATTTCAGCTTCTTTTTCATCTAAACCATAATAAAGTGCCAAAAGTTTTGAATATTCAGCAACTCTTTTTACATGATTTCCTGTCTCTTTGCTTCTACTTTCACCAATGGCACCCATTGTAAATACAACTTCTTTTTGTGTATTTTCTATTTCATGATTCAAATTGGTAATTTCTTCTATTCCATCTTCAATTTTTGTTTCTATTTCATCTATTGATAAACCAACATTTTTATAGATTTTATAGGCTAAGAAACTTAAAAAACTTATCACAATAATCAAAAGTGATAAAATACTAAAGTATGTAATATTTATAAATTCACTTGAAAGATTTTCTATTTTTTCTTCAATTTCAATGCTAAATTTTTTATTTATATTAATAATACCAAGACTCATATCTCTTATTTCAGACTCTCTATCTTCAATATCTTTTATTTTAACTACATAATCACCAACTTTTGTAGCTATTTCTAGATATTTTTTTGTATCATCATTATCATAACTATTTTTTAATAATTTAATTTTTTCTAACCATTTATGAAAAGTTTCTACATCTCTTTTTTGATAAAGAACCTCTTTACTATAATATTTTACATCACCAAATAACAAGGAAAGTTCAAAATCTTTTAGTTTAGCTATTTCATTATCAAGCTTTTTTCTTAGCTCATTTTCCAATGGATAATCACTATTAAATTGTGTAATTAAATCTATTTTATTCTCTTGTAAAAGATATATTGTATCAAAGGCTTTTTCTATTTCTTGTTCATTTTTAAATAAAAGATTTAGCTTTTTAGCAATATTTTCATCTTTATGAATATCATTTATGAAAAAATCTATTAAATCATTTTTATCAAAACTCTTAAAATTATTTTCTATTTTTTCAAACTCTAATTCATACTTTGTAAAATTTTCTTTTGCCTTATCTAATTTGTCAATAGAGTCTAAATTTATTGCATCTTTTAATAACTCATTCATCTCTTCTTGCATAAAAACTAAATTATTAATAGCTTGCTTATTTAAATTATTTTCTTTAATTTGATAAATAACTATCGTATTTATAATCCCAATTATTGTAATTATGATTAAAATTGATATAAAACTAATTTTAATTATTTTCTTTATACTCATCTTTTTCCTGAATAAATTATATATTATGTACTTTTTTGTATAATCTAAATTAATTATACTATAAGGTGCTAAAAAATGATAAAAATGATTAACAAAAAAGAGAATATATTTGATGATAATATCGCCTTTGTAGAGAATTGGGACTTTTCAAAAGCAAATTTAAATGAAGAAAATAGAATCTTAGCTATTACTCAAGTTGCCTCTATTTGTTATCAATCACCAAAAGCATTAGGAAGTGAAAGTTTATACAATAGACTTATGGCAGAATCACAAGGATTACCAAGTTCATCTTTTGAATTTGTTCCTGTTTTACTTGATTTTACAAATGAAAAACATCAAGAGATTTTAGCTCTTGAATTCTCAAATGTAAAAAAATTTGGAGAACTTATTTGTGATGGGAAATATCTTCTTACAAATTATAGAGCTTTAGTTTATGATTTTGAAAATAATCCAAAAGCATATAGTTTTGACATAAGAACCACTTATAACACACTTGAAGAGTGTAAAATTATTCAAGCGCATTTCAAAGTATTCTTATTTAAAGTTGATTTTCCAACAAGATCTCAAATGGTAAGACATAGAGTAAACTGGCAAGAACTTTCAAGAAGATATGTAAGCGGAAAAAGAGTTCCTTTCGATTTTTATGTAAGTGAAAAAATGAAAGATGTTAAAAGTGAAGCTGGAGATACTCAAAAAATATTAGATATTTGTTTAGAGCATTATTACAAAGCTTTAGAAGATGGTGTAAAACCGCAAGAAGCTAGAAGAATAATTCCACAAGCTGGATATTCTCAGATTTGGGGAGGTTTTCAACCAACTCAATTAGAAAACTATTTTAAACTAAGACTTGATTCTCATGCACAATGGGAAATAAGAAAAACAGCTGAGGCTATGAAAGAATTATTAGGAGATTAATTGGATTATCAAGCAATTTTAGAAGAGATTAAAGAAGAGATTGAACCTCTTTTTTTACAAGGTAAAGTTGCTGATTATATTCCAGCTCTTGCAAACGTCGATCCAAACCAATTTATTATGTCAATTCAATTATTTGATGGAACTTCCTATGGAATTGGAGAAGTTGATAATAAATTTTCTATTCAAAGTATCTCAAAGGTTTTTACTTTTACCCTTGCTTTGGAATCTTATGGAGCAGAACTTTATAAAAGAGTAGGACATGAACCATCTGGAAATCCTTTTAACTCTTTAGTTCAACTTGAATATGAAAATGGAATTCCTAGAAATCCATTTATAAATGCAGGTGCAATTGTAACAGCCGATAGTTTAGTCTCAATCCACAAACAAAATACATTTAAATATATCCTTGATTTTATAAGAAAAGTTTCAAATGATGAAACAATAAACTATGATGAAAATATTTATAACTCTGAATTAGCCCATGGTTTTAGAAACTTTGCATTAATTAACATGATTAAAAGTTATAACAATATAAATAATGAAATCAATGATGTTATAAATACATATTTTAAACAATGTTCCATTATGATGAGCCCTTCACAACTTGCAAAAGCAATGTTATTTTTAGCAAACCATGGAACAAATCCCCTTACAAATGAATCTATATTAACTGAATCAAAAGCAAAAAGAATAAACTCATTAATGCTTACTTGTGGTCATTATGATGCTTCAGGTGATTTTGCATATAAAGTTGGACTTCCTGGCAAAAGTGGTGTTGGAGGAGGAATTGTTGCAATTGTTCCTAAAAAAATGGCTATTTGTGTCTATTCACCAAGATTAAATGCCCAAGGAAATTCTTTAATTGGAACAAAAGCCTTAGAATTATTTACAACAAAAACAGGTCTATCAATTTTTTAATTGTTATTTTTGTATAATCCCAAAAAATAGAACTTTTATATGATTTTATGGAGAATTTTAAACTATGAGCGCATTAGAGATTGCTGATATTATTGGGATTATTTGTTTTGCACTTAGTGGCTTTTTAATTGCTGTTCACTATAAACTTGATATTTTAGGCGTTTTCATCGCAGCATTTCTAACAGCACTTGGTGGTGGAATGATTAGAGATGTACTTGCTGATCGAATTCCTTATGTTTTTACTACAAATCTTCCTGTTATTTTAGTTGTTTGTACTGTTTTAATTGCACTTTTATTTAAACTCCATAAAATCGCTGATTTAGAAGGAAAAACTACTTTTATAATTTCTGATGCCATTGGTTTAGTCTCTTTTTCAATAACAGGCTCAATAGTAGCTATTCAAAATGAGTTTAATTTTTTGGGTGTTTTAATCCTTGCATTTTTAACAGCTGTTGGTGGAGGAACTATTAGAGATATTTTAATAAATAGAGTTCCATCTATTTTAGTATCAGAGTTTTATGCGACAATCGCTTTAATCATAGCTACTTCAATATTTATTCTTGAAATATTTGAATTGCGAAACTTATTTACTCTTACCATAGTATTTGTATGTGGAGTTCTTTTAAGACTTTTTGCATATTATAAAAACTGGTGTTTACCAACTTTATCTAAAGAATAAATTTTTGCTTTAACTTTCTATTTACTATTTATTGATAGAATCACACAATTATTAAATTTTAAAGGAAAAAAATGTTAAAAAAACTTATATTCACAGCACTACTTGCTTTAGGTGCTTTTGCTAACTCTTTAAGTGTTGGTAGTGATGTTTCACAAATCAAAATAAAAAATCAATTTGATGCAATAAATCCAATTGCTGCTGAAACTAAAACAATTTTATTTGCATCTGATAAAGCAACAAGTGATATTTTAAAAGAATATTTACTTTCAAAAGAAGGTGATATTTTAACAAAAAATAATGCTTTATATGTTGCTGATATTTCTGGAATGCCAAGTTTAATCTCTAAATTTATTGCTCTTCCAAAAATGAAGAAATATCCATTTTCTGTTATGTTATTAGATGACACAAATAAAGATTTCTTTGGAAAAGAAGAAGGAAAAATTATAGTTTATTCTTTAGATAATTTAAAAATTACTGAAATGAAATCAATTTCAACTGCAAAAGAATTAGAAGAAATAATAAAATAAAAACTACTAGCTTAGGCTAGGAGTTTTTTAAATGCCTCAACAATAGCCTCTTTTTCAAGATTCTTAATTTTATTTTCTAAACTATCAACTGTTTCATTAGATGCTATTTCAAGCTCTTTTGTAAGTATTATTTCACCCTCATCATAAACTTCATTAATATAATGAATTGTAACCCCTGATTTTTTTTCAGCGTTTTTTATAATAGCTTCATGTACAAATCTTCCATACATTCCAACTCCTCCATAAATTGAAGGTAAAAGTGCTGGATGAGTATTTATTATTTTATTAGGAAATGCATTTAAAAGTTTTGATTCTATTTTTTTCATATATCCTGATAAAAATATATAATCACATTCAAGTTCTAAAAAAAGTTTAGTTATTTTTTCATCTATGTCTTGATTTGGATATCTTTTATCATTTATTATAAAGTTAGGAATATTATAAGATTCAGCTTTTTCCAAAACTCCTGCATTTGTATTATTTGTAATTACAACAACTACTTTTGCATCAAGCATTTTTGCATCTATAGCTTTTTGTATAGTTTCAAAACCACTACCATTATATGAAGCTAATATACCTATTTTTTTCATTTTTTATCCTAATATTTTAAAGGCAAAGATTATATCTAAATTAAGTTTATAATCTTTGAGCATGGGTTAAAGCAATAGCGATTGCATCTGTAATATCAAGGGGTTTAATCTCTTTTTTAATCCCTAAAAGCCTCTTAACCATAAAAGAAACCTGCTCTTTTGTAGCTTTACCATTTCCTGTTACTGCTTGTTTTATTTGTAAAGGTGTGTACTCAGCAAAATTCCCAAATTTTTGTAAAACTTTTAAAGAAATTGCTCCTCTAAATTGAGCAAGTTTTATAACTGTTTTTGGATTAAAAGCAAAAAACATATCTTCAATTGATACTTGATTTATCTCATGCTTTGCAAAAATAAGATCAAGACCTTCATTCATTTCTAAAATTTGCTCTTGTAAAACTTTTGTTTTTATTTTTATTAAGCCCGCTTCAATAAGTTTTATATCTCTTCCAGTTTTCAGAACAACCGCATATCCACAGTTTCTAGTTCCTGGATCAATTCCTAATATTTTCAACTTTTCACTTCTTTCAATCTTTTTTTATTCACATACTTACAAGCTCGATATAATGGTATTTATTTGTTAAATTTTCACTTAAAACAAAAAAACTATTCACCACTTATTCACCATGTGTATAACTTCAAATTTCACATAAAAATAAGTGCTTTTTTACACTTGAGGCATTTTTATAAAATTTTAGATATAATATCTACTAATTACGATTAAAGAGTTTATAAATAGATGACAAGCAAAGATTTCCTAACAATTATTCAAAAAGAATCAACTAAAGCTGATTACGATAGATACTTAAAGCAATTAGTTTATAAAAAAATCTCATCCGATGAGAAAATTGCTATATTCGAAGTAAATAATAAATATATTGCATCTTGGATAAAAAGTAAATTCTCAGGATTAATACAAAATTGCTTTGAAATTTACAATGGAACTAAACCATCTATTGAAATAAAACTTGCTGGCGAAAAAAAATCTAAAAAAGAATTTTTAAAAGAGCAAATCCAAAACCAAACAGCTGAAAGTACAATACTAAATCCCTCTTATACATTTGATTCATTTGTTGTTGGACCTTCAAATCAGATGGCATATAATGCATCTTTAGCTGTTTCAAACAAACCTGGAATTCAGTACAACCCGCTTTTTATTTATGGTGGAACTGGACTTGGAAAAACTCACCTTTTACAAGCTGTGGGAAATCATGCTATTGAAAAGGGAAACACTGTTATTTACGTAACTATTGAACAGTTTATGAATGACTTTACCTTTTCAATTAAAAATAAAAACATGGAACATTTTAGAAATAAATATAGAAAATGTGACGTTCTTTTAATCGATGATATTCAATTTTTAAGTGGTAAAGAACAAACTCAAGAAGAGTTTTTCCACACTTTTAATGAACTTCATAACGCAAAAAAACAAATTGTAATGACATCAGATAGGCTTCCATCTCAAATAGCTGGGCTTGTTGATAGATTAAAATCAAGATTTGAGTGGGGTTTAACAGCAGATGTTCAACTTCCAGGACTTGAGACAAAAATTGCAATTATAGAAAAAAAATCTGAACTAAATGGTATTTCTTTAAGTAGAGAAATCGTTAATTTCATAGCAACAACACTTGATAACTCAATTAGAGAAATAGAAGGTGTATTAATTAGAATAAATGCAAGTGCTTCTTTACTAAATCAAGAAATTACACTTACAATGGTTCAAAATCTTTTAAAAGATCAAATAAAAGAGACAAAAGAGAATATAAAACTTCCTGATGTTATAAATATTGTTGCAAATCAATTAAATATCAAGCCAAGTGATATAAAATCTAAGAAAAGAACAGCAGCCGTTGCAAATGCTAGAAGAGTTGTTATTTATCTTACAAGAGAATTAACACATAACTCTATGCCAGATATTGCAAAGTTCTTAGGAATGAAAGATCATAGTTCAATTTCACACAATATAAAAAAAGCAAATGAGCTAATTGAAAAAGATGAAAACTTTAAATTAATTATTGAAAATTTAAAGAATAAAATCATAAATAAGGAGTGGTAAAAACTTTAAAACAAAATAAGTTTTAAAGACTTATGTGAAAAGATGTGAATACAATCACTTTTCTAATCACCTACTGAACGTTCGATTCAATAGGCTTTGAAAAGGTATTTTCATCTTTTCACATAGACTACTACTTCCACTAAATTAAATAAAAATATAGGAGACAAAATGAGATTTGTAATAACAAAGAATATTCTTGAAAATGTAATAGCTTCAATGCAACCTTTTTTAGAAAAAAAAGATTCTAGTTCAATCACATCACATATATATTTAGAAATCAATAATACTAAACTAATTGTAAAAGCAACAGATTATGAAATTGGTTTAGAATCACAAATAGATAATATAACTGATATGATAGATGGAAAAACAACTGTTAATGGTTCTAACTTATTAGGTATTATTAAAAGATTAAAAAATGAAGATATTATTATTGAATATTCAAATAACAATTTAAATATCAAACAAAACAAATCAACTTTTAAATTACCAACATATGATGCAAATGAATTTCCTTCATTAAATAAATCAGAAAATTTAAAAGACTTATCAATATCAACAATTAATTTTATAAATTCTATAAGAAAAATTACACCAGCAATTGATAATAATAATCCTAAGTTTGAATTAAATGGTGCTTTATTAGATATTAAAAGTCAAAAAATTAATTTTGTTTCAACAGATACAAGAAGATTAGCAGTTTCATATTTACAAAATATAACTAATGATGAAGTTCAATTTATTATTCCTAAAAAAGCAATAATTGAAATTCAAAAACTATTTTTAGATGATGCAAAAATTTCATATGATGATACAAACCTTGTAATATCAAATGAAAATACAAAATTCTTTACAAAATTAATTAATGGTAAATTTCCAGATTATGAAAGAATTATTCCAAGTACATTAAAATATAATTTTCCATTACCTAAAAATATTTTAGTTGAATCTATAAAACTTGTAACATCATTATTTTCAAATATCAAAATCACATTTAACTCTACATCAATTATATTTGAATCATTAGATGAAGATAGTGAAGCAAAAACTCAAATTGATATTGATTTAAATATTGAGAAAGAGTTTTATTTAGCAGTTAATGCTAAATATTTATTAGATTTTTTAAGTATGTCTCATAATGAAAAAATCAAAATTGGTTTTAATGAATCTAATTTACCATTTTATTTAGAAGATGATAAATTTTTTACAATTGTAATGCCAATAGTTTTAGAAAAATAATATAACAACAAAATAAGGAAATCTATAATGAGTGAACAAGAATACGGCGCTAGTAACATTAAAGTTTTAAAAGGTCTTGAAGCTGTAAGAAAAAGACCTGGTATGTATATTGGAGATACTAATATAAATGGTTTACATCACCTAGTTTATGAAGTAGTAGATAACTCTATTGATGAAGCTATGGCTGGATTTTGTAAAACTATTAAAATTACTCTTTCAAAAGATGGTTGGGTAAAAGTAGAAGATGATGGAAGAGGAATTCCAACAGCAATTCACCCAACAGAGGGAATTAGTGCTGCAACTGTTGCTTTAACTGTACTTCACGCTGGTGGAAAGTTTGACAAAGATACTTATAAAGTTTCAGGTGGACTTCACGGTGTTGGGGTTTCTGTTGTAAATGCTTTATCAAAACATTTAAAAATGACAATTTATAGAGAAGGAAAAATTCACTATCAAGAATTTAAATGTGGTATTCCACTAGGTGTATTGGAAGTTATCGGAGATAGTCCAAGAAAAACAGGAACAACAATCGAATTTTTAGTTGATGATTCAATATTTGAAGTTTTAAAATATGAATTTGCAATTTTAAAGAAAAGATTTAAAGAAGTTGCATATTTAAATCCAATTATTTCAATTACTCTTGAAGATGAAGCTGCAAAAATAAAAGAAGTTTATCATTTTGAAGGTGGAATTAGACAGTTTGTTGAAGATTTAAATAAAGATACTGCTGTTTCAGAAGTTCTATCTTTTAGTGATAGAGTTGATGGAGTTGAAGTTGATATTGCTTTATTATATAACGATACTTATATTGAAAAAACATTATCTTTTGTTAATAATATTAGAACAGTTGATGGTGGAACTCACGAAGCTGGATTTAAAGCAGGACTTACAAGAAGTATTTCAAAATATTTAAATGATAATGCAGCAGCAAGAGAAAAAGATACAAAAATTACAGGTGATGACGTAAGAGAAGGTCTTATTGCAGTTGTTTCTGTAAAAGTTCCAGAACCTCAGTTTGAAGGTCAAACTAAAGGAAAACTTGGAAGTTCATATGTAAGACCAATTGCACAAAAACTAACAAGTGAACAATTAGATAAATATTTTGAAGAAAATCCAAACCAAGCAAAAGCTATTATGGAAAAATCTTTAATGGCAGCACGAGGTAGAGAAGCTGCTAAAAAAGCAAGAGATTTAACTAGAAAAAAAGATTCTATGAGTGTTGGAACACTTCCTGGAAAATTAGCTGATTGTCAAAGTAAAGATCCTGCAATTAGAGAATTATACCTGGTGGAAGGGGACTCTGCTGGAGGTTCAGCAAAGCAAGGAAGAGATAGAGTTTTCCAAGCAATTTTACCACTTAAAGGTAAGATTTTAAATGTTGAAAAATCAAGACTTGATAAAATTTTAAAATCAGATGAAATTAGAAACATGATTACAGCTCTTGGTTGTGGTATTGGTGAAGATTTTGATGATGAAAAAATAAGATATCATAAAATTATTATCATGACCGATGCCGACGTTGATGGAAGCCATATTCAAACGCTTTTATTAACATTCTTCTTTAGATTTTTAAGACCTGTAATTGAAAAAGGTTATTTATATATTGCACAACCACCTCTTTATAGATATAAAAAAGGTAAAAATGAAATATATTTAAAAGATGATAGTGCTTTATCTGCATTTTTAATTGAAAATGGTTTAGAATCATTTGCATTTGAAGGTTTAGGATATAATGATTTATTAGATCTATTTAAAATTGTTTCAAGATATAGAAATATGCTTGCACAATTAGGAAAAAGATATTCTTTAATGGAAGTTTTAAAATATTTAATTGAAAATAGTGATTTAGTAAATCTTGATTTCCCAACTTTATATGAAAAAGTTAAAGAGTTTTTAGAAGCAAGAGGTTATAACATTTTATCAAAAACTGTTCTTGAGAATAAAATTCAATTATTTGTTCAAACAAAAGAAGGTTTAGAAGAGCTTATAATCGACGAGGAGCTATTTGCATCACCATACTTTAGTGAATCTACTTATATTTTTAATAAGCTTGTTGAAAGAGATTTAACAGTATTTGAAGGAAGAGATTTATTAGATATTTTAGATGATATTGAAACATTAGCTAAAAAAGGTGCTTATATCCAAAGATATAAAGGTCTAGGAGAAATGAATCCTGAGCAATTATGGGAAACTACAATGATTCCTGATAATAGAAGACTTTTAAGAGTTAAAATTGAAGATGCAGAAGTTGCATCTGATACATTTACTCTGTTTATGGGTGATGAAGTTGAACCTAGAAGAAACTATATTGAAGAACATGCAAAAGATGTTCAACATCTAGACGTTTAAAAAATATTAAAAAGGTAGAAATTTTCTACCTTTTTTTTAAATTAATTTTTAAAGAAAATTAGTTTGAGTTTGAAAACTTATCAGTATGTGAAAAAATTTTCCCTCTTTTTCTTTGTATATTATTTACAATATGGTAACCATGATTTAAAGCAATTGCAATTGAACCTCCTGATTTAAAAGCAATATCTCCAGCAACATATATATCTTTAGCACTTGTTTCATGGTGTTCATCAAAAATTGGTTCTTCATCTTCATTTACTTCTACACCACAAGATTTTAGAAAATCAACAGGTGTTGTTCCTCCAATTGCATAGATGATTCTGTCATATACTACGCTGTAACCATCATTAAATTCAACTCTTACTTTTCCATCTTCATTTTCCAATGAGATAATATCAGTGTTCATTCTAAGTCTTAATCTTTCTTCACCAGCATATTTTTTTAATATATTTTCATTTGTTTCATTTAATCTTGAAAATTCTGCTTTTCTATAAACTAAAGTAATATTATTATTTAAATCTGCTAAATCATAGGCATATTCAGCCGCACTATTTCCACCACCTACAATCAAAATTTTTTCATTTGATGAACATTTATCAAGGTTAAAATTTATTTGTGTTTTAATAGAAGGAGGTAATTTGTAATCTGGTTTATTTGGTTTTCCCATTTTTCCAATTGCAATAATTGTATTTTTGGTTTGTATAATTCCTTTTGATGTATGAATTTCTAATAAATCTGTTTGTTTATTTCTTATTATTTTTTCAACTTCTGTATTGAATATGGAATCAATTTTTTCAGTATCAAGTAAATCATTAAAATAATCAAGTGTAGTCTCTTTTGTTCCATCAAAAAATTCAACATTTCCTTGTAAAGTTGTTACTTGACCTTTATAATCTTTATCAACTCTTTTATTATCTTTATAAAATTTTCTAATAGTATTAGAATGATTTTCAGTTTTTTCAATTAGAAGAATTTCACCAATATTATGTGCAGATGCTTCAATTGCAGAACCAACACCACCTGGTCCTCCACCAATAATTACAATATCATATATTTTATCTTTCATAATTCTTCCTTATATTTGGAATTTAAATTTTTTACTATTTTTAGATTTAAATTATACATAAATTTATCTATTTTTCTAATCGCTTACAGTTGTAAGTCAATTTTAGATAAAATCACTAAAATTATAGAAAAAAAGGTTATAAAAATTATGGAAATGAAGTACGGTGAAAAAGAAATTAGAGAGTTTGATATAAATAAAGAAGAAAACTTTTGGCCAAATGCTCATGATAAAAATTATATTATAGATATTGAACTACCTGAATTTATGGCAAAATGTCCAAGAAGTGGTTACCCTGATTTTGCAACTATAAAAATACAATATACACCAAATAAAAGAGTAATTGAATTAAAAGCTTTAAAAATTTATATTAATACATTTATGTTCAGAGAAGTATCCCATGAAAATTCAGCAAATGAAATTTTTGATACATTAAATTCTAAATTAGAGCCAAAATGGTTAAAAGTAATTGCAGATTTTAAACCAAGAGGAAATGTGCATACTATTATAGAAATAGATAGCGCAAAAATATAAGGTTTAATTCCTTGGAAAGATTAGTTACAACTTCACAAGCTGCTGAAATACTGGGACTATCTTTGCAAGGTGTTCATTATCGAATAAAAAAAGAACAATTAAAATCTGTTAAAAAAGATGGAAAAACTTTTGTTTATGTAGATGATGAACAAAACACTTCCCATAACTTTTCAAATGTAAAAGTAGAAAACTCAAAACAAAATAACTTTGATAATTTCCAATCAGTAATAGATGTAAAAAATGAGCAAATTGAAATTCTAAAAAAATCTATGAAATGGATGAAAAAACAATATATTTCGGAAATATTTAGATTAGAAAAAAATCAAAATAAAATCATCGAAGTTTTTAATTCAGAAATATCACTTTTACAAAGTGCATTTAATGAAATGAGATCTATTTATAAACCTCAAATTGAACAAAATATAAAAACAGAAAAACAAAGCCATGATTTGATTAAAGTAAAAGATTTTTTTATTTTAATGAAAAGATACAATAAAACAGAGAATGAAATAAAAGCCATGATATTTGATGCAATTAAATCAGGTGATAAAAGATTTATTTATAATAAAGTTGAAAAGAAATTGTTGATATTAAATGATGATTTCAGGGATTTAATTTAAGTTTATTAAAATTTTAGGCAAAAAAAAGAGTACCTAAGTACTCTTCTCCAGATACCCAAACACACCACTAAAAAAGGTGCCTTGCTATGTTCCCATCCTGGGGCAGTGTCTTTGATAATAATTGTAAGGGTCTAAAGAAGAGCACTCAAAATACATATATATTCTCAGTGTTCCTCTTTTAAGATTGTAAGTATATCTTAAAAATCTTTAATTCAAACTAAATTAATAAATATTTAAAAGAAAGTAGAGAATGAAAATTGACAAAAGATTTTAGTTTTATTGGTATATTATCGTTGATTTTTGCCATGTTTATTTGGGCTAGTTCATTTGTAGCTTTAAAATCTGCAATGAATGATTTAGGACCTTTTACGGTGATATTTTTTAGGATGTTAATAGCATCTTTATGTTTTTTGTATTTTATAAAAGGTTTTTTGAAATATGATTTTTCAAAAAAAGATATAAAATTTATACTATTACTTGCTTTATTTGAACCTTGTTTATATTTTATTTTTGAATCAAAAGCATTACAATTAACAAGTGCATCACAAGCTGGAATGATTACTTCATTAATGCCAATTATAACAGCTATGGTTGCTGGATATTTTTTAAAAGAGATTATTTCAAAGCAAATGATTTTTGGCTCACTAATAGCAATGGGTGGAGCTATCTGGCTAAGCTTACAAGGCACAAGTTCCATTGATGCACCAAATCCATTACTAGGTAACTTTCTAGAGTTTTTAGCTATGTTATGTGCTGCTTTTTATACGGTTACTGTTCGATATTTAAGTGATAGATACTCAGCTTTGTTTATAACTGCTATTCAAGTATTTATAGGAACAGTGTTTTTCATACCACTTTTTTTGTATGAATATATAAATATTGGTTTAAATATGACAGTTGAATCATTTTTATGGGTTGCATATTTAGGTGTGGTGGTTACTTTAGGTGGCTATGGATTATATAACTATGCATTAACTAAAATAGAAGCTTCAAAGGCTTCAATCTTTATATATTTAATACCTGTATTTACACTATTTCTAGCTTATTTTATGTTAAATGAAAAATTAAGTTCTTTGGAATTTATTGCATGTTTTATTATATTGTTTGGTGTTTTTATCTCTGAATTTTCTTTTTCATGGTTTAAAAACAAATCTAAAAGATGATTTATTTAATACTTTTTTTTAGTGCATTTATCTCAGCAACTTTGTTTCCACTTGGAAGTGAGGCTTTGTTTATTTATGATATTAATGAGGGTTATAATATTTATCTTTTACTATTTTTTGCAACGATAGGAAATAGTTTAGGTTCTATTTTTAACTATTTTTTAGGATTAAAAGGGGAAGAATACTTAATTAGAAAAAAGTTATTGAGTGAAAAAATGATTCTAAAATTAAAGAACTATTTTGATAAATATGGTTTTTATTGTTTATTATTTTCTTGGCTTCCAATAATTGGAGATCCACTTACTTTTGTAGCTGGTATTTTAAAATATGATTTAAAGAAGTTTGTTATTATTATAACTCTTGCAAAATTTTTACGATATCTATTTATAGCATTACTGGTGATTTATAACTTTTAAAAAAAAGGCTAGAACCTAAGTTCTAGCCTTTTAGATAATTGTTAAACGGCTACTAATATCAGCCATTCCACAAACATATATCGCACTTGTAACAATTGCATCTACTTTACAATTTGCATAAGATTCTACGTTTATTAGATTTATTCCACCAGCTGCTAGTATTTTGATATGGGGATAATTTTCATTTTTATAAGCAACTATTTTTTCAATATTTTCTAAGAATACCTTATCAAGTTGTATTACATCTACGCCTGTTTTCATAAGATTTATACTATCTTGCACATCATCACTTTCAACAACAAGCTTTTTTTCTGGAATTTTTAATTTTATTTCTTTTAATGCTTGGTAAAATTCTTTATGGTCTTTATATAAAATTCTATGGGCATCAAAAAATAAAATACTTTCCGATAAATTTAGTCTATGCAGCATAGCACCGCCTGCAATAGTAGCTTTTATACAAAATCTTTTTGCAAAAGGAAAAGTCTTTCTAGTTGTTAGAAGTTCACAATTTGGATTAATTTTATCGATTTTTTCTTTCATTTGATTTGCATATGTGCTTATTTTACAACTATATTCAAATAAAACTTGAGTTAATTTCCAAGCTTTATGAACGTCTTCATAAAGACCTGAATATTTCAAAAGAGTTTCACCTTTTTTTATTTTCTGTGTACTTCTTACAAAATATTCTACTTTGCAATTTAAAAGTTCAGCTATTTTTACAGCTTCTTCACTACAAGAAACTACAATATCCTCTCTTGTATAAACTTCAATTTGTGCCATTTTATTTCCACTATTTTGCAAACTAGTAGTTAGATCATAATATGGTACATCATCGTGTATATATTGTTCTAATTCAGTGATTGATAGATTAAACATTTTGCCTCTTTTTAGTCAATTTTCTTTACAATAATTTTTTGAAGCCACTTAATATGTCTTGGACCATTTTTTATATCATCTGTACTAATAAGTGCAATTTTTCCTTCATGTGGTTCAAGTAGTTTTCCATTTTTCTTGTAAAATACTATTATATTATCGCCATTTTTAGTATTAAATATTTCATTATATGAAAAAATAACATCATATCCATCACTTGCTATTACATGAATATAAATTCTATTAAAATCTTTCTTACTAGAAATCTCAATTCCTGCATTATCAAGAATGGTTTTTAGTTTAATTCCCTCATAACTTTGTACATTTTCTTTTGTTTCGCCACTCATACAAACAACAGGCATAGCACCTGTTTTTACACCTATTAATTTTTCTAAAGCTTCAATATCTAAAACCAGTTTATTTGAAACTAAACCTTCCACATAAACTTCATTTGTTTCAAACTGTGCTTTATCTAAATCATTTTTTGCAAATAACGATAATGTTAAAAGCGCTATTAGAACTATTTTTTTCATATTAATTTACCTCCCAAGATATAAATGCCCAAGTTATATAATCTTT
>JAGOIF010000170.1 GCA_017995775.1 Aliarcobacter sp. | reverse complement strand
TTTTTAAATAGATTCAATGATAAATTTTTACTGTTCTCTTAGCGCTTCATCCTTATATCGTATCATTGGAGAAATTATATATTCAATTAATCTTCTTTTTCCAATTTTTATATCTACACTACAAGTCATACCTGGTATTAATTTTATATTCTTATCATCTATTCTCATAGTGTCTTTTTTTAACTCAATCAATACAGGGTAAATTTCTCCTAGTTTTTCATCTAAAATAGATGATTTTGCAATATTTGTAACTACTCCTTCAATATATCCATATTTTGTAAATTTAAAACTATCTATTTTTACTTTAACTTCTTGACCTACATGTACAAAACCAATATCTCTATTTAATACTTTTGCTTCAACTTCTAATGGAGAAGATGTTGGAATAAGTTCCATAATTACTTCACCTGATTGAACTACTCTACCACTTGTTCCATTATTCAAATTATATATAAATCCATCTTCTATTGCATATATAACTTTACTTTCTAATAAGTAATTACTCTTATTTACTTCTGGTAAAGTCGTACTTAATTCATCTGTTGTTTTATTAAACTCTTCTAATAATTCTTTTTTTGTATTATTTTTAAATTGAATAAGTTCTTGTTTCGAAATTTCATACTGTATAGATAATTTATTTATTTCATCCTCTTTTATAGATATATTACTTTTCTCTTCAATATATTTTTCTTCTAAATCTTTTAAAGAGATTTCTGGTTCAAGCCCTTTTTCTACAAGTTTTTTCATTTGTTCAAGCTTATATTGAGTAAATGGTAAAAGTTTTAGTAATTTTTTTACTTCTGTTTCAATCATCTTTTTTTCAAAAACTACTTTTTCTATTTTTGCATTTAAAGATTTAACTTCCGTATAATATGATGATATATGGCTATTTAGCTTATCATTAACTAATTTTAATAAATTAGGCGATATTTCATTATTTTCTATCTCTTTCTCTTTATTATTTGTATCTATATATTTAAGCATCTCTTCTAAAAATATCTTTTTTAATAAAAGGGTTTCATATTTTGCTTTCATACTACTATTGTCAAAATTCTCTACATTATTTCTGAATTCAACTAATAAATCTCCTTTTTTAACGCTTTGTCCATTTTTAACATTTATTTTTTCTATTGTACTTGTTTCTTTAGCCTGAATTAAAATCATTCTTGAGCTAGGTATTGTTTTTCCTAAAGATGGTGCTATAACATCAATTTGGCTAAATGTAAGCCATAAAATAATAAATAAAACTAACATTCCAATTAATGAAGGTACTAACCATAATAGTTTTGATGGTCTTGTTGATAGAATAGACTCTATTCCACTTAAAAAATCACTATTTTCTTTTTTCATTTATATCTCACTTAATATATTTTGTGCTTTACAAAGATTATAAAAATATCCTTTTGTATTTTTAAATAAATCTTCTTTAGTACCTAATTCTATAATTTTACCATCATATAAAGAGACTATTTTATTTGTAATTTTTAGAACTGATACTCTATGAGAAATAATAAAAACTGTTCTTCCTTCACATATTTTTTTTAAATTATTTTGAATAATAATTTCACTTTCAAAATCAATTGCACTAGTTGCTTCATCAAAAATTAGAATTTTTGGATTGTTTATTAAAGCTCTTGCGATGGCAATTCTTTGTCTTTGACCTGTTGATAATAAACTTCCTCTTTCTCCAACAACAGTATCATAAGCTTTTGGTAATTTTAAAATAAATTCATTTGCTCCACTTAATTCACATACATACTCAATCTCTTTCATAGTTGCTCTTGGATTTGATAAAATTATGTTATCTTTTATACTTTTATTTAAGAGCAAATTATCTTGCATAACAACACCAATTTGTCTTCTAAGCCAATTTGGATCAATAGTAGAAATATCAAAACCATCTATTGTTATTTTTCCACTTGTTGGATGAAAAAGTCTTTGAAGCAATCTTGTAAAAGTAGTCTTACCAGATCCTGATTTTCCTACAACACCCACTATATCACCTGTATTTACTCTTAAATTAATATTATTCAAAACTAATGCAGATTCTTCATTGTATTTAAAAGACACTTTATCAAAAACTATCTCACCTTTTATTTTTGGTAAATTTGTTTGTATTGAATTTATAGAAATCTCTTGTTTTGTATTGAATATCTCTTGAACTCTTTTTGTAGAGATTTTTACCTGATATATTTGCTGTAAAGTTTGTGCTATTCTTTGTGCAGGAGCCATAATTCTTCCAATTAACATATTAAAAGCAATCAACTGTCCTGCTGTCATATTACCATCTAAAACACCAATCGCTCCTATCCATAGACATAATGCAACTGTAATTTTATTTACAAAAGAGGCTATTTGGGAAATATTTCCTGATATATCATCAGTTTTTGAATTATGTTTGGTTTGTTTTGATAAATGTTCTTCATAATCTCTTCTTATTGTAGGTTCAATAGACATTGATTTTATAGTTTCAATAGAAGAAACGCAATCAAATAAATATGATTGTGAATCTGTAGAAAGTTGTAATTTTTTCTTTAATCTCTCTTTTAATATTGGATTGGCTACTCCATATAAAAGAAAAATAACTACTATAGCAATTAATACTATTATTGTAAGTGTTGGTGAAAATAAAAACATAACAACTAAAAATATTATTCCAAAAGGAAAATCTATAAATGATGTTAATAAACCTGAACTAATAAAATTACGTATAGATTCAACTTCTTTAAATCTAGCAACTACATCACCTGTTTGTTTACTACTAAAAAAGCTTAAAGGTAAAGATGTTAGATGTCTAAAGAATTTGGAAACCATTGTAACATCAATAATCGCTGTCATATGACTCAGTAAATGTTTTCTTGAGTAGCTAATAACAAAATCAAAAATAGCTATAATAAAAAGTCCTATAACTAAGACTTCTAAAGTACTACTTCCACTTGAACTAAAAACTTTATCTATAATTATCATTGTAAAAAGAGGAGTTATTAAAGCAAAAATCTGAATAATAAAAGCTGCAAATAATACATGATAAATCAATTTATCTTGCTTAAAAAATGATTTAATAAACCAAGATAATCCAAAATTATTAATAGTAGAATCATCTTTTTTATCATCTTTGGAGATTAAAATAAGCTCTTTATCATATATTTCTATAAATTCATCTTCGTTTAAAGATATTTGTTTTTTATTATCAAAATCATATATTGTATATTTACTATTTTCTACAGAAAAAAGTAAGCTATACCTATTATTTTTCAATTTTACTATTGCTGGAAGTGGATTATTTTTAAGATTTTCAAGTTTAACACTTACTTTCTTTGTTTTTAAATTATAATACTCTGTGGCAACATATAATAAATCATCTTCTATTATTTCATTTGTTGAACCTATTTTGAAGATTAAATCATCATATCCAATTTCACAATTTAATACTCTAGTTAAAAGTAAAAAAGAGTGGATTAACTCATTCTCAATTATTTTATTACTCATATATTAACCTATCAATTTCAGTTAAAAAATCTTCATTTAAATAGTTTGTATATTTCATTAACTCTCCATATTCTAATAATAACTGATATTGGTACTCTGTAAAAATATTTAATTTCTCAAAATATTCATTCTCTTCATCAAG
>JAGOIF010000169.1 GCA_017995775.1 Aliarcobacter sp. | reverse complement strand
TTACATTATTAATATTGGTGGCTCTATAAGAAACATAAAAGCTTTTTCAAAAGCACAAATTTCAAAAAGATTAAATATTTCAATATATAATATAAATTATGATTGTCAAATATTTTCTCTAATTGAATGGAAAGAAGTAACAGATAATAAAATTGATATAGACTTAGTAAAACTTCCCCTCCTGGAAGATATAACAAAAGGTTGTTGTTTTGATAGTGAAATAGATAACAAATGTTTAAAAATCTTTTTTGAAAATATGTTAAACAATCCAGATCAATTTAATAAATTTTATCTAGCAAAATATTTTAAAGAATCTATTGAGTTATATGGTGTAGAGGAGTTATATAATTTAATGGAACATAAATTAGAGAATGCAAGATTTAAAGGTTATGGTGCGTGGTGGCATAAAGATTGTAGTTTACAACGTTTACAAGAGCTCATTGAAAAACATTTCAAAAAAAGTAATGAACAAAATGATATTGACATATGTAATTATGCTATGTTTGTTTACTTTAAAATGTTAAAATAAAAATAAAATAAAAATGGATAAAATAAAATTATCAGAAATTGTAAAGAATATAAAGCAAAACAATAGGAGAAATACTTATGGATTATCTCATATAAAAATTGCTGAAAAGCTTGGATTAACAAGAGGGTAAGTTTGGCACCTTGAAAATACAGCAATAAAAAAGATTGCAGCTCACATTATAGAGAATGATTTAAGTGAAGATCTAATTGAATATTTTAAATATAAAATTTGAAAATAAGGAAGCATAGATGAATGTTAGAAAAAAATGGCTTGAAAAAGTAGAATTTATATCTGGTGAAACAAATAGCATGGGTATAAAGCCTAAATTAGTAATGCATAATGGTGGAAATGGGGACTTGTATTTATCTGTTTGTCCTCATAACCATCAATTTGGTACTACCATTAGAATAGAAAGAAGTGGTGGAGCAGCAACAAGAAACCCAAGATTAGTAAAAGCTTTAACAGCTGCTTATGATGCAATAGCTGATAATGACGATATCTATTTTAATGGTATTGATGTAAGCGATGAGGTAAAAGATGATTTAAAACAGCTTGAATGCAATAATGTTGGATATGACTATAACTCTACTATAAAAAAACTAATTAAGTTTTATAAAGAGCATCATCCAGAAATACAAGATTAAAAAGGAGTTACAAAATGAAAGATCAAGAGATTGAAAAACAAAGTGAAATGGTTCAAATAAAAATTAAAGTTATTAAAGAATGCAATACATGCAAACATGTTTGTTTTCAAGATGATTGGAATACTGCAAAATGTGAGCTTACAAATGAAATAGTTATCGAAAACTATGAAGATTTAGAAAACCCAAAAATGAAAGAGCCTTGCGAAAAATGGATTTTTGACGACAGCCTTTTTAATGATACAGATGCGTGGTTTGTTCAAAAAGGTGAAGAAAACAATGATTAATAAAACTATAAAACCAATACTATTTAACACGGAAGATGTAAAAGCTATTTTAGATGGTAAAAAAAATAAAACTGCAAGAGTATTTTCAAAAACTCAATTAAAATATTTTGACTATGCACAAAAACTTGGTGAAATGAGTAGTTTAGATAATTTACATGAAGATGATTTTGCTTATATTTTACAATTCTCACAATACAAAGTTGGTGATATTCTTTATGTAAGAGAAAAATCATATTTTGTAGATTGTGATTGTCAATCCCCATGGCAATGTTCTCCGCAAGGTTGGTATGCAACTGATGAAGTTAGTTATTCTGATATTCGTTGTTCAGTAAAAACTATTCCATCTATTCATATGAGAAAAGAACATGCCCGTATCTTCTTAAAAGTTACAAATGTAAAAATAGAGAGATTACAAGATATTGGTAATAAAGATTTGAAATTTGTATTTGTTTATGAATTTGAAAAAGTAGAAAAAATATAACGAGAAACAAAGAAGGATTTAAATGAAAACAATAACAATCAATGGAAAGGATTATAAATACGAAGCTATTTTTGTAACAAAAAAAGCAGGTGGTGCAAATATTGGAGTTGTGGTTCAACTTCAAGTTTTTAAAGAAGGTGTACAGTTGGATAAAAAAGATTTTAACGGTTATATAGCTGAAAAAATTGAAGAGCATATAAGAGAGTGTTTATGAAAAAATTTGTATTCACAATTATAATGACTATATTATTTCTTACTATATCAGATTATTATGGTTCTTATAGTGGCAATATCTCCAAAGATGAAGCTATTTTAATGATAGATACAAGAGTTACCACATTAATGATGGTTTTATTGGTAATCTTTTTATTTAGAAAAAATCTTTATTATAAGGAAGATAAAAAATGAATCTTAATGGTATAGAAATACTTGAACCAGAATTAAAACAATTGATAGATACAAATGAGTTTATATTCTATAGAGAAATAAAATCTATTCCAAATCAGGTTTTAGGCTTAAAATTAAGGATTACTGATAAGTGTTATAGTATAAAAGATGATAATCCTTATAATGAGCCTATATATTATCAAATAAGATATGATTTAGATGTTAGGGGAACTTGGGGGTTTAAACAAAGGTATGGAATAGCTTTAAAGAAGAATATCTATACTAAATATGGTTTAAATGAAAAGCTATATATCAAAGAGCCATTTTTAAAAAATGATAACAAACAATTCTATTATGATTTTTTAAATGATGCTAAAGAGCATAAATGTACTCATCAAAGATATATGAAACAAGAAGATGCTAGATGTTTTGTTCAAATAGTAAATGTTGAAATAGAAAAATTAGAAAACTTTTATATAAAAAATGAGCATGATGATTCTAATGTTCTAAATGAAGATAGCTTAGGAACACTCCAAATCTCTTTATTAAAAGACAATGATAAAAGAACAGTAGAGCAACAATTTTATAGCCATAAATACCAATTAAAATATACTTGTAAATTAATTGAAAATCCATTAAAAAAATTTGTACCACAAAATAAAACAAGATATTTCTATAGAGTTCAGATTCCATATACTACTACAAGTGAAAACTATAATAATATATCATGGAAAGATTTTAAATTAGGATATATAGAAGCTGAATCACAAAAAGAAGCTAGAAAATTGTAATTTTCAATAAAAGTTGCGAATATTCAGAATATAATGAGAATTTAAAAGTACACTGTTAAAAAATAAGTTCTTAAAAATTAACTATGAATTTTTATCTATTTATTTTAAATATATTGATAATATGTTGTTTGTATAAAATTATTTTGATAGCAAGGAATAGTTATGTCTGATTTAGAATTAGAAGAATTTTCATTAACTTATTTTCCAAAAGATAAAAGAGTTGTGGTTTTTTCATATGGTAATATTTATCAACAAGAAACAAATTTTAAATTAGCTTTAATTCTAAAAGAAATGTTAGAAGAGAATCCTGAATATTTTTTAGTATATATAAATTTAAAAGACATGGCAAATTTTCCAATAGGTTCAATTATTGATAATCAAAAGAAGCTTAATACATTCGATGGTACAAAAGTTAATTTACTATTAAATTTAGTAAAGATTGACTCAAAAATGTTATTTGAAATATCAGAATTGAGACAAGAATTAGTATTACCAAACTTTCCAAAAAAAATTGA
>JAGOIF010000168.1 GCA_017995775.1 Aliarcobacter sp. | reverse complement strand
TAATGCAGAAACATTTAAAATAGAAGAGAAAAAAATAGCGGTACATGGACAGAGCTTCAAAACTCAATCAGTTACAGATAATTTAGCTAAACAATATCCACAAAAACTTGATAACTATTTTAATATAGGAGTGCTACATACATCTTTGGATGGTAGAGTAGGGCATGATAATTATGCTCCTTGTACTATAAATGATTTAGTAAATAAAAACTATGATTATTGGGCATTAGGTCATATTCATAAAAAAGAGATAGTAAAAGAGACAAATCCTACGATTATTTATTCTGGAAATATTCAAGGAAGACACTCAAAAGAGAGTGAAGAAAAGGGGTGTTTTTTAGTACAAATAGATGAAAATCATAGCATAACTCCTATATTTAAAAAACTAAATAAAGTAGAGTTTTATGATATTGAAGTTGATATAGAAGATGTTGATACTGAAGATATACTAAAAACAAAAATTACAGAAAATTTACCAATTACAGTGAGTGAGAGTTTTCTAAAATTAACTCTAACAGGTAAAACAGAACTGCACTACAAAATAAATGTAGAAAATATAAAACTATCTTTACCAGCAAATATTGAGCTTGTTAAATTTAAAAATAAAACAACTTTTCCTAAATCAGCAGAAGAAATAGCACAAATGCAAGATACTATAGGAACTTTAATGAACTGTTTTGAAAAACAAGAGATAGTAAATCAAGTAGAGGTTTTAAAACAAAATATATTTAATAGCTTAATTGATAAGTATGATGATGAACTTAAAAATGAACTTATAAGTGAGATAAATATAAATGATACAAAATATTTAAAAGAGATAGTAATAGAACAACTTTCAAAGGCAATGAAATGAAAATTAAAAAATTAAATCTAAAAAACTGTGGTAATTTTAATGATATTACATATGATTTCAATGATGATTTTAATCTCATTTGTGGAGACAATGAAACAGGTAAAACAACAACACAAAATGCTATTATAGATGCAATATTTGGAAAGATTGACAAAGAAACTTATAGTTTGGTTCACTCAAGTGAGCAAATGGAGATAAATTTTGAGATTGAAGATGAAAATAATACTTTTCAATTTTCTCAAAAAAATAGTTTTTCTCAAATAACACAAAGAGGCGAAGCAAAAGATTTTAATACAAGAAAAGCTTTTGAAGATAAATTTATTCCAAATGGTGTAACAAAAGAGTTTTATCAAAATATTTTTGGATTAAATCATCAAAGATTAAGAGATGAGAGTAAAGCTTTATTTCATAATGATTCAAATATTACAAATTTGCTTTTTGGAGCTATGAGTGGAAGTGAAATTTTAAATAATTTACCATCTGAATTAGAAAAAAAGGCCGATAATCTTTTAAAAACAAAAGGAGATGAACCTAGAATTTCTTATATTGTTAAGCAAATAACACAACTTAAAAAAGAGATTAATGATAATAGATTTGATAACTCTTTATATATTCAAAAAAATAATGAAATTAAGAATTTAGAAAATGAAATTGAAGAGTTAAATAAAAAAGATGATGAACTAAAGAACATACAAAAACATTTAAAATCACTTTTATCAAATGCTGATAACTATTTTAATAAAACAGGTTTAGAAGAACAACTAAAAAATGCTCCAAAATGGACAGAATCAAGTGAAAATTTAAATGTTTGGAAGAATGATTATAATGAGTATGTAAAATCTCAAACTAGCATTAAAACATTAAAAGATCAAATTGATAAAAACAGAGAAGACCTTTTAAAGATAGTTGTAGATGAAAATATTTTAAAACATAAAGAAGGGATAGAAAATCTTTATAAAGATTTATCTTTGATAAAGTCAAATAAAGATGATTTAGATAATCTACAAAAAGAGATACAGGCTATAAAAGAAAATATACGAGGTAGTTTAAAAGAGCTAAAGATAAAAAAAGATTTCAAAACTATTACTGCTTCTGATTTAAATACAATTGCAAAATCGAACAATTTAGAAAAAGATTTAGAAAATTTAATTAAATCTTTGGAATCAAATCTTTCTAATAATATACCAACAAATATAGATACTACTAAAATAGATGAGTTTAAAACTAGTTTTAAACAAGTAGAAGATGATATAAATGAAACAAAAAAAGAGATAATAAAATTAGAAGAAGAGATAAATAGTTTAAAGCAAATTATAGAGAATAATTTAGAAGATATTAAAGTATCTGATTTTGAATTATATAAAGATACAAAAAACAAAAATTGGAAACTTTTAAAAGAACAAATCCCAGCTATAAAAGATTTGAACGATAAATTTATATTAAATTATGAAAATAGCGACAAAGAGTTTTCTTCTTGTGTTGAGAATATACTATTAAATGCAAATAAATTTGCAGAACAAAAAGTTACTCTAGCAAATATAAAAACAAATGATGAGAAATTAAAAGAGTTGTATAAAAAAGAAAAAAATTTAGAAGATGAGCAAAAAAGTTTGATATCTTCTTGGAATAGCTTTTTAGAAGATAGTTTAAATATTGATTTAACTATTATTGAACCAATTTTAACTATAAAAGAGATAGATAGCTGGAATAATAAAAGAGAGCAAACTTTAAATCAAATATCAAATCAAAAAAAGCTAGAAAATCAACTTGAAGAGATTAAAAACAAAATTAATTCTTTTGATTCTGGATTTAAAGAGCTTTCAGAAAATTTAAATAGTAGCAAAACTTTGGAAGAACTAAAAAAAGATTTAGAAAGTGCTATTTTAAATAAAGTTTCACAAGATACTTTAAATAATAATATAAATAATGCAAATTGTGATGTAGAAACAAAGCACGAAGAGTTAGAAAAACAAAAACAAAATCTTCAAAAAAAGCTTCCTGACTCTTTAAAAAGTATAGCTCTTGAAGAAGTATTACAAGAGATTGAAAAAACTATCTCTTATAACAAAACAAAAGCAGATTTTGAAAATATAAAAATAGATGAAACTATTTTAAATCATTTGAAAAAATATGAAAAAAAAGAAGAGATAGTTAATGAAGATGAAAAAAATGAAAAAGAAATTGAAGAAAATAAAACTTCTCTTGAATATAAAAAAACAACTTTAAATGAAAAAAATATTGAAATAAAAGATTTACTAGATAAAGATGAAAAAATCATTTTAAACAATCAAGAAATTGTATCTTTAAAAGAGCAATTAAAAGATATGGTTGAAGAGTATTTAAAGCTAGAAATCTCTTCACAAACAATTCCAATACTTATAAATGAGCTTTCTAAAGAGAATCAAGATGAGATTATTAATCTAGCGAAAGGTTATTTTTCGACTATTACAAATGGTTTTTATGAAGACTTAGAGATAGAAAATAATTATTTAGTGGGTGTTAGAAAAAAATCAAACTCTAAGTTTATTGTTGATAATATCCTAGCTCATGATATTTTTGATGAGCAAATTAGGGTGGAACATACTAAAATGAGCGAGGGAACAAGAGATCAACTCTTTTTATCTTTAAGATTGGCATTTATTTCACTTTTTAATTCAAAATCACAAAAAAAATTACCGTTTTTAGTAGATGATATTTTTATCAATTTTGATGAAGATAGAATCAAATCAGGTTTAAATCTTTTAAAAGATTTTTCAAACACAACACAAGTTATCTTTTTTACTCATAGCAAAAGAGTAGAAGAGTTAAGTAAAAATATATAAAA